>JAUTCN010000002.1:0-300000 GCA_030673965.1 Fusobacterium sp. JB019
GTCCGTTATTTTACTATCTTCTGAAAATCTTTTTCCAGGAGCAGATACAACAGTTGCACTTATATTGCTATCCTTTAGTATAATATCTTTGACTTTTTTGAATTGTTTGGCATCAGCTAGAGAAGATCCACCAAATTTTGCGACTTTTATCATAAGTATTCTCCCTTTTTTGCTAAAATTGTAAAAAAAATTATGTTTTTTTCATAAAAACACTTGTATTTATTTGAAAAACATTATATCATAGCAAGTAATTAAATGCAATATACTTTGGAGGAAAAATTATGAAACCTAATTATGAGAGCACAAGAAACCAAAAAATTAAATGTTTAGCTTCTGAAGCTGTGGCAAAGGGAATAGCTTTAGATGGAGGATTATTTGTTAGAAATGACATTGAAGATTTAAAATTAAATTTGAAAGATTTATTAAATAAATCCTATATAGATATAGCTAAGGTTGTTTTATCCAAAATGTTGGATGATTACACTGAAGAGGAAATAGATGAGCTAGTTGAAAAAGCTTACAAGAATAAATTTTCAAATGAAGAGATAACTCCAGTTAAAAAAGTAGGGGAAGACTTTGTTGTGGAACTTTTCCACGGACCAACTTCAGCTTTTAAGGATATAGCTCTTTCATTATTACCACATTTATTAAAAAAATCACTAGAGAAAAATAATATAAAAGAAGAGGTGTTAATATTAACAGCTACTTCAGGAGATACGGGAAAAGCGGCTTTAGAGGGATTTAAAGATGTTCCTGGAATAAAAATATTAGTAATATATCCAAATGATGGAGTAAGTAAGGTTCAAGAAAAACAAATGAGATCTCAAGAGGGGTCAAACACTTTTGTTTATGCTATAAATGGAAATTTTGATGATGCTCAAAGTCAAGTGAAAAAATTATTTACAGATGATAATTTAAAAGAAGAATTATTAGAAAAGAAAGTTAGATTATCTTCAGCTAATTCAATTAATATAGGAAGATTAGTACCTCAAATGGTTTATTATTTCTATTCTTATATGAAACTTGTAAATTTAAAAGAAATTAATTTTGGAGATGAAATAAATTTCACAGTTCCAACAGGAAATTTTGGAGATATATTAGCAGGATATTATGCAAAACTTTTAGGTCTACCTATCAATAAATTGATTTGTGCATCTAATGAAAATAATGTTCTTTGTGACTTTATAAAAACAGGAAGTTATGATAAGAATAGAGAATTTTATAAAACAATTTCTCCTTCAATGGATATATTAATTTCAAGTAATTTAGAAAGATTGCTTTATCATATGAGTGGTAATGAAAATCATTATATTAATAACTTAATGGAAAGTCTTAAAAATAAAGGTAAGTATGAAATAAGCGGAGATGTAAAGGATAACATAAAGAAAATATTTAAAGGTGGATATTCCACAGATATAGAAACAAAAGCAGAGATAAAAAGAATTTATGAAAAATATTCATATGTTTTAGATCCTCATACAGCAGTAGCATTCAATGTTATGGAAAAAAATAGAGAAGAGGGTTATAAAAATGTAGTTTTAGCAACTGCAAGTCCATATAAATTTAGTAAATCTGTATACGAAGCAATATTTCAAGATGAAAAAGAATCAGATGCAATGGTTGACGAGTTTGAAATTATGGAAAAATTATATGAAAAAACAAAGGTTGAAATTCCTAGTAATCTAAGAAATTTAAAAGATAAGAAGGATATTCATACTTCTGTAATAGATAAGGATAAAATTAAAGATTGTTTCGAGGTGATATTATGATAAAGATAAAAGTTCCAGCAACTACTGCTAATATAGGACCAGGATTTGATTCTTTAGGATTAGCTTTTAAATTATATTCATATTTTTCATTTGAAGAAATAGAAGAGGGATTAGAGATTCTTGGATGTGAGGAAGAATATAGAAATAAAGAAAATCTTGTTTACACTTCTTTTAAAAAAACTTTGGATAAATTAGAAGTTTTCGTTAAGGGAGTTAGAATAAAAATAGAAAGTAATATTCCAGTTTCAAGAGGACTTGGAAGCAGCGCAGCTTGTATAATAGGTGGAGTTATGGGAGCAAATGAAATATGTGGTGGAAAACTTTCTAAGATGGAAATATTTAATATTTGTAATGAAATAGAAGGGCATCCTGATAATATTAGTCCAGCTATTTTTGGTGGATTAACAGCTTCTTTAGTTCATGACAATGTTCCTTATTTTACAAAATATAATATAAATGAAAATTTTTCATTTTGTGCAATGATACCAGGATTTAAGTTATCCACAGAGGAAGCTAGAAAAGTTTTGCCAAATATAGTATTATATAATCAAGCAACACATAATATTTCTAGAACCGCAGTTTTATTGAAGTCACTAGAAGATGGAAATAAAGATTTAATTAAGATAGCTCTAGAAGATAAAATTCATGAACCTTATAGAAAAAATCTCATAGATGAGTATAAGGAAGTTAGAGATATATGTGAAAGAAATCAAGTTATTGGATTTTTTATAAGTGGAGCAGGGCCAACTTTAATGGGAATTGTAGATGGTGATTTAAATAAGGAAAATTTAGAAAAGGAAATATCTAATTTGAAAAATCATTGGGCGATACAAAAATTAGATGTAGATTTACAAGGGGCTTTGGTTTTATAAAGGATGTAGAGGGGGAATTATGAAGGATAAATATTTAATAGTTAGTAAAAAAATACTTCCAGATTATTACGAAAAAGTTATTGAAGCTAGAAGAATGTTAGAATTAGGTAAGACAAAGAGTGTCAGTGAAGCAGTTAAAATGGTGGGAATAAGTAGGAGCACTTATTATAAATATAAGGATGATGTTTTTTTACCTTGTAACAGCACCCTAGGAAAAAAAGCTTTAGTTTCTTTAATGTTAGAACATAAAAGAGGAGTTTTATCAGAGGTTATTAATTATTTATCAACTGTAAACGGAAATATAATTACAATAAATCAAAATATGCCAATTAATAATTCTGCTTCTGTAATAATTTCTTTGGATATTTCAGATATAAATATACCAATTGAAGAAATTATTGTGGGACTAAAGGATATAAAAGATGTTATTTCTGCAAAATTAATATCTTTAGAATAAAAAAAAGCAGTAGCTTGTAAGCTACTGCTTTTTTATTTCTATTTTAAAGGTAGATCCTTTATTTTCTTCTGATAATACTGAAATTTCACCATCTAATTGTTCAACTAGAGTTTTAACTATGGAAAGACCAAGTCCAGTTCCACCTAGATTAGTAGTTCTAGCCTTATCAATCCTATAAAATCTATCAAATATCTTATTTAATTTATTTTTTGGAATTCCAATTCCGTTATCTGTTACATTAATACTATAGGTAGCATAGTTTTCCTTTATGGATATATTAACTTTTGGAATTTCAGATTTGTTATACACAATACTATTTTCTATAAGGTTTTTAAGTATTAAATCTAGTTTTTCAAAGTCACTGAAAATATCACTGATATTATCATGAAATTCAAATGAAACATTGGCATTCTTATTTAAAATGATCATATCCAAAGATTTTAAAACTGATTTTTTAAGATCTTCAAGGGAGAAAAGTTTTAAATTTGTTGATGGATAATTTTCAATTTTTGAAATATTTAAGAAATCAGAAATTATATTTTCTAATTTATTTACATTGTGATTAACAGTTTCTAAAAATTCAGATTTTAACTCATCAGGTGCATCTTCTAGAGCAATTAAATATCCCTTTATATTTGTCAAAGGAGTTTTTAATTCATGGCCCACATTATTAATGAATTTTTTTTGAAACTCTATTGTTTTTTTAGTTTTAGTTATATTTTTTATAGTAATAAGAAGTCTAGCTTCAGATTTTAGATTTTTTATGGAAACTATAAAATATTCCTTTATAGATGAAATATAAATTTCCTTTGATATATCTTTATTTTCTTTCAAACTTTCTTTTATGATGCTAACTATTTCAATGTGTTTAATAGCTTCTAAATATTTATATTTATCCTTTAAGACTAAATAATCTAAAGAATTATTCTTTATAATGAAGTTTCCATTGGCGTCAAGTAAACCAATGAAAGAATCCACAGATGTGATAACTGTATTTAAAATTTTTCTTTCAACATCTAAAGAATTAATATTTTCTAAATTAAATTTTTGCCATTCTTTTAAAATATTCCAAAATTCAAGAAGCCAAGCTTCATCCTTTAAAGTTTTTGAATTTAATTTTTCTCCGTCAATTAAAAAAGTTTTCATTTTATTTATTTTATTATAAAGATCTCTTTTAATATAATTTTTATAGAAAAAATGAATAGAATAATTTAAAATTAAGAAAAATATTATTAATAAAGAAGAAAATAATTTAAGTTGATATAACTGTTTACTATAATCTCCAGAAGTTCTAAGGATGTAAAAATCATTATTAATATTTTTAAATCTAAGGGCATAATAAGCATAGTTTAAGTCTAAAGTTTTACTTTTTCTAATTGCAAAACCTTCTCCTAAAGTAATGGCTTCCTTAATTTCTTCTCTGTCCCTATGATTATCCATAAAATGTTCATTATCTTTATTTTTAGAATCATATATTACAGTTCCTTTGTTATCTATAAGAGTAAATCTTATCTTAGATCTTTCAAAAAGATTAGTGTATTTTTCATAAGGATTTTTTTCTGCAATAGTTTTTATAAGTAAAGCGTCCTTTTGCAAATTTTGTTTCTCAATGTTTCTATAAAGGTTGGATAAAATTTCAGAATTAACAAAAACAAAAATAAGTTCTAAAAATAAAATTATTATTAATGTAACTATTTCTTTTCTTCTAATTTGTAACCAACTCCTTTTATAGTTTTTATGTATTTTGAAAAAGTAGGAAGTTTATCCCGAAGCTTGGAAATATAAACATCCACAGTTCTATCTCCAGGATAATAACTACTATTCCAAATTTTATCTAATATTTGTTCCCTTGTAATAACTAAATTTTTGTTTTGTATAAGAAAACTAAGTAAGTCATATTCTTTTTTTGAAAGTTCCACTTCCTTTTCTTCTGAAATAACAACATGTTCCTTTGATTTTATCATTATATCTTTGAAAATAATATTATCTTCTATATCTATGTTATTTTCCTTAAGAAGTTTTTTTGTTCTAAGTACTAATTCTCTAGGATCAAATGGTTTTTTTAGATAATCATCAGCTCCTATTTCAAGTCCTTGTAATACATCATCAATGTCAGTTTTAGCAGTGACCATTATTATTTTAGGATTTCCATATTCACCAGGAAGGGTTTTTATTATTTTTGTAAAGTTAGTCCCATCAATTCCAGGTATCATTAAATCAAGGATTATAGCATCGTAATGATTTTCCTTAAGAAACTTTAATCCATCTAGTCCATTTTCAGTTTTATCTACTTGAAAATTTTCTTTTTTTAAAAAATAATAAATTAATTTTTGTATTTCTAAGTCATCTTCAATAATTAGTATTCTCATAAAACTTCTCCTTGTGTTTTCTTGTATTATACCACAAAATTATAAACCTCTTGGTATAAATCCTTCATTTTTTACAATTTGTTGTCCATCATTTGAAGTTGCAAAATCAACAAGTTTTTCAATTGTTTCTTCTTTATCTGAATTTTTAGGAACATACCAATATACTTCTCTTGCTATAGGGTATGATTTATTAGAAACGTTTTTAACTGAAGGAGTAATTCCATCAACAGCTAAAGAATGAACAGTTTCATCCATATATCCCATTCCGATATAACCAATTGCATTTATATTGCTTTTAACTTCTTGTTTAATAGCTTGGTTAGAAGGGGCATATAAAGTTTTAGATCCATATTCTTTATTATTTTTCTTGTTTTCTCTTATAATATGTTCTTTGAAAAATTCGTGAGTTCCTGAAGAAGAATCTCTTGAAAGAACAACTATAGGGCTATCTGTTCCACCTATTTCTTTCCAGTTTGTGATTTCTCCTCTAAATATCTCTCCTAATTTTTTAGAACTAATATCTTTTACTTTATTATTATTGTTAACTATTATAGTTATTCCGTCGTATCCAAGAACAATTTCTTCAACTTTTATATTTCCTTCCTTTGCCTTTTCATATTCCTTACCTTTCATGCTTCTAGAGGCCATTGCTATATCAGTTGTTTTATTTAATAAAGATGATATTCCTACTCCAGAACCTCCTCCAGTAACTGCTATTTTTGTATCTGGATTTTTAGACATATATTTTTCTGCTATTCCTTGTGAAACATTAAGGATTGTATCAGATCCTTTTAATTCTATAATAGTTGATTTTTTACTTCCGCATCCTGTAAATAAAGCTCCAATAACTAAACAAATTCCTAATAAATTTCTCTTTTTTAATTTCATGTATTCCTCCTTAAAAATTTAAATGTAAAAAATTAATTAAACTTCACAATACCACTATAATATTTTCTTGTTAAATACATATGAAATTAATGTAAATTTTGTGTAAAAAAAAGTTAACATAAAATTTACACAAGATTAATATTAATTTAACAAGAAGAATATATAATGAATCTGATAATAAAATAAATTATTTGAGGTGAAAGAATGAAAAAAATAAGAAAGTTAAAAGATTTATTTATGAAAAAATTTCTTTTTAGCACAGGAATTTTAAATATTGGAATAATTTTTGCAATGTTTTTATTTATATTTATTAATGGAATGAAATTTTTTAAAGATTATAATGTTAAAGATTTTTTATTTGGAAAGAGTTGGATATCTCTATCTGGAAAATTTGGAATTTTACCATTACTGGTTGGAAGCTTTTGGGTTACTTTAATAGGAGTTATTATTTCAGTTCCCCTTGGAATATTAACAGCAATTTATATAGGAGAATATGCTCCTAAAAGGATTAAATCTGGAATGAAGATAATAATAGAAGTGATGTCAGCTATTCCTTCAGTTGTATTAGGTTTTATTGGATTATATATTTTAGCAGGACCTGTGAAAAGAATATTTTCTTTAAACAGTGGATTAACTGCTCTTACAGGGGGAGTTATGCTAGCTTTCATGGCTTTTCCAACAATAGTTTCAATGACAGAAGATGCATTGAATGCTCTAGATAGTTCTTATAAGGAAGCTTCTTTAGCTCTTGGAGCAAATAAAACAGAGACTATATTCAATGTTTTAGTTCCAGCAGCTTTTCCAGGAATTTTAGCAGGTATAATGCTTGGGTTTGGAAGAATAGTTGGAGAAACTTTAACAGTTTTAATGATTACAGGAAACGCTCCAATTCTAGCTAAAAGTCCTTTAAGTTCTGTAAGAACATTAACAGCTACAATAGCAGCTGAAATGGGAGAAGTAGTTCAAGGAAGTGCTCATTATCATTCTTTATTTGCAATTGGAATAATACTTTTTATAATTAGTTTTATCACAAATACCCTAGCAGAGCATTATGTTAGAAAATCAAGAAACTTAAAAAATTAAGGATAATTTTAAAAGAAGGAGAAAAAAATATGATAATAATAAAGGATAGGGGAGAAAAGATTTTTAAAGTTTTTATAAAAACGATAGGACTTTTATCAATTGTTCCAGTTATTTTAATTCTTTTGTTTATAACTATAAAGGGAATTTCAGGAATAAATTTTGATTTTATATTTAGTATGCCAACAGATGGTATGCGTAGTGGAGGTATATTTCCAGCAATTGTTGGAACGATTTATTTAACCTTTGGAACTATTTTATTTGCAGTTCCCTTTGGAATACTTACAGGAATATATTTAGTTGAATATGCTAAAGAAAGTTTTTTTAAAAGATTTATAAACTTAACTATTATAAATCTAGCAGGAATACCAAGTATAATTTATGGTCTTTTTGGAATGGCTTTATTTGTAGTATTTTTAAATTTTGGATCATCAATATTAGCGGGATCTTTAACTCTTGGGATAATGTGTTTACCTGTTATTATAACAGCAGTAAGGGAAGCTTTGTTAAATGTTCCAAATAGTTTAAGGGAAGCTTCTCTAGCTCTTGGTGCAACTAAGTGGGAGACAACTATTAAAGTAGTTCTTCCAGCAGCTCTTCCTGGAATATTAACAGGGATAATTCTAAGTGTTTCTAGGGCAGCTGGAGAAACGGCTCCGATTATGTTTACAGCAGCAGCTTTTTATTTTCCATTTTTGCCAAGTGGAATATTTGATAAGGTAATGGCTCTTCCATATCACTTATTTGTAATATCAACTCAAGTTCCTAATATGCCAATTTCAAATATGTATGGAACTTTATTTGTACTTGTGTTTATAACTGTTGGCTTTAATTTGTTAGGTGCTTTTATAAGAAGAATTTATAAGAATAAAGGAGAATAATCATGGATAGAATAAAAATAGAAGATTTTAATTTTTATTATGGGAAATTTCAAGCAATAAAAAATATAAATATGAATATAAAGGATAAAAAGGTAACAGCTTTGATTGGTCCATCAGGATGCGGGAAATCAACATTTTTAAGATCAATCAATAGAATGAATGATCTTATTTTAGATATTAAATATGAGGGTAAGATTTCTTTAGATGGAAAGGATGTTCTTGATAAAAACTATAATGTTACAGAACTTAGAAAAAAAGTAGGAATGGTATTTCAAAAACCAAATCCATTTCCAAAAAGTATATATGAAAATATAACTTACGCTCCAATTCTTCACGGGGAAAAGGATACGAAGGTTTTAGATGAAATTGTTGAAAATTCTTTAAAGGCAGTTGCTTTATGGGATGAGGTAAAAGATAAACTACATGAATCAGCCTTAAGATTATCAGGAGGGCAACAGCAAAGATTATGTATAGCAAGAGCAATATCAGTTAATCCAGAAATATTACTTATGGATGAACCAACATCAGCTCTAGATCCAATATCAACAACAAGGATAGAAGAATTAATTAGAAAATTATCAAAGGACTATACTATTGTAATTGTTACTCATAATATGCAACAAGCTTCAAGAATCTCAGAATATACAGGATTTTTCTATCAAGGAAATTTAGAAGAATTTGATAAAACAGAAATAATTTTTACAGCACCAAATAATAAAAAGACAGAGGATTATATTACTGGAAAATTTGGGTAAGATACTAAAAAGATGAAAAAATTAGGAGGAAACATGAGAAATTTAGAAGAGAGTTTAAAGGGATTGAATGAACATTATTTAGAGATGTTGAAAAATTTAAATAGAATGTTAGATGTGAATATTGAAATGGTGGAAGAGGGAAGTAATATCAGTAGTTTATATGGAGAATGTCTTGTTATTGAAGATATAATAAATGCTTTTGAAGTTAACTTAAAAGAAAATTCAATAATAGCCATAGCTAGATTTCAACCTGCAGCTAAAAATTTAAGAGAACTTGTGATGCTTATAGATGGTGGAAGATTAGTTGAAAGAATGGGAGATATTTTAAAGAAAAATATCAAGATATTAAAGGAAATTAATGAAGAGTCTCCAGAGTTAGCTAAAATTTTAAATAAAAGGTTGCTTTCCTATATAAAACAAATTAAAGATGTTTATGAAGTATATATTTCTTCTTTTATAAACGGTCAAGAATCTCTTTTGTATGAATTGATAGTTTCTGATGAAAAGATAAATCAAGAGGCAAATAGGATAATTCTAGAAATGGAAGAATGTATGAAAGAAGATGATGAAAAAATTCATCATTTAGTAAAAGGAATAATACTTACTAAAAAATATGAAAGATTTGCAGATCATATTATTCATTTGGTTGTGGATTTAGTCTATATTTTAAAGGGAGAGAATTTAAGGAAAAAAGAATTATTAGAAAATGAAGTTTTTGATGTCAGTAGATAATAATAAAACCAGGGGTGTCTAACACTCCTGGTTTGTTATTAAAGTAATAAAACTATGATTATTCTAAAATTATAAATAATTCTTTATCTAGTATTCTAAAAACAAAACTTTCAGTTATAAATAAAGTAACTTCTCTGCTTGTGTGAGTTTGATAACCTATTGAAAAATCATTTCCTATGGATAATTCAAAGTTTTCATTTTTATGAGGAATTAAAATAGTTTTTGGAGTAAATTTACTAACTATAACTTCTCCCTTTATAAGTTCTTTTATTCTTTTTATAAGAGGGATATGGCTATCTATAGAATTTAATTTAATCCATGTGTCGTAATTAACAATTAAATCTAATTTATCAGAAATATATTTATCCTTTAAAATTATTACAGCTTTAGATATGCTTTCTAAAATTTCTTTAGGAGTTTCCCCTATCTTCATAGGAGGATTTTCACAAGAATTTATAAGTCCTTCCACATTATCTAATCCATTATAGATTAAATCTTCTTCAAATTTAGCAGCTTTAAATATAGCTTTATCAAGATTTGTTAAGTTGATGTTGTTATCACCTCTACTGATATTATCAAGTTCCCATCTATTTAAAGTAAAATTGAATCTAGTTTCAATTAAAGGTAAGACATCGTAAACTCCATATTCCATATCTTCTACTTTTTTTAAATTTATCTTTCCAGTTGGAATACTTTTTAAATCTCCTACATTTTTAATGGACATAACTTTTCTAGCAGAAATAATTTTCACTAAAATTTCTTTAGTTCTTTCATTTAAAACTTCCCAAGCTTCATTTGATATTGGAGCCATGTTTTTATTTAGATTATTCATAAATACTCTCCTTTACTTTAAAAAAATATCATCAGAATCATCTTTTTCTTCTGTAATATTTTTATCGGTATTTTCTTCTAAATCTAAAAGAGATCCTTCAGTAAATAAATAGTCTGCAGATTCCTTTGCAAATGCAGGCATATTTCTTCTTAACCATTCAAAAAGCATTACAGCATGTTCTGTCTCCTCATCTCTATTATGTTCTAAAATAGCTTTTAATTCAGGATCTTCACATACATCAGCTCTTTGATTGTACCAATCAATAGCTTCAACTTCTTCTTTTAAGCTGTTAAGAGCTCTGCTTTGATCTTTAACTTTAGCGCTCAAATTAGCTTCATGATATTGTGACATATTTATCTACCTCCTTGTTAATAAATAACTAGTATCTACTTTAAATATACGACTAAAATCTTTTAATGTCAACCCTTATCAGCTTAATTTATAACTCTTTATATTTGTAAATCTTTTTATAAATGGCATGCTAGCTAGGCTAGTTGCAAAATCTGCAAAGGGAAGATTTAACCAAACACCATCAAGACTTAAAATATCAGGGAAAAACATAAATGCAACACATCCAAATCCAAAACTTCTAGCTACTGAAAGTACAACTGATATAAGTGGTTGATTGATAGCTTGAAGGTAAGCTATGTTGACACAATTAAATCCAAGAAAAGATATTGCCACTGAATATAATATGAAACCTCTAGTGCATGCTGCTATCATTTCAGGATCCTTTGTGAAAATTCTAATTATATTATCAGAAAAAGTAAAAACACTGACTAAAGATATAACTGAAATAATAAAAGTAAATTTATGTGCAATTTTAAAAGATTCCTTTATTTTATCTAATTTTTGTTTTCCGTAATTATAACTAATAATTGGCTGACCTGCTTGAGCTAAACCTAAGAATAACATTCTATAAAACATAAAAGCGTAGGCCACAATACTATAGGCTGCAGCAGCAAAAACACCACCTATTCTCATAAATTCGATATTTAATAAAATAGAAATAACTCCAACTGAAAATTCCAACATAAAAGAAGGAAAACCAATTAAAATTATTGAGAAAATTAAATTAAAATCTATTTTTTTAAATTCTATTTTAAAAGTAGAATTAATAAAATGAGTGAAAAGATAAAGAGCTGAGACAATTTGACTTATTGCTGTAGCAGTAGCTCCCCCTTCAATACCCATATTAAATTTGAAAATAAAAATATAGTCTAAGATTATATTTGTAATTGCTCCAATTATAGTTGAAGTCATAGCTTTTTTAGGATTACCGTCATTTCTAACCACTGCATTTAGTGAAGAAGATAGCATCAGGAAAAAAGCTGCTGTTGTACAAGGATATAAATACCCTTTAATTAAAGGGAGAATTTCATCATTTCCTCCTAAAAAATAAATTAATGGATTTGTGAATTTAAATACTAAAAGAGCAATTAGTAAATAAATAACTAAATTCAAAAAAATAATATGAGTGAAGCATTTGTTTTGGTATTTAATATCTCCTTTTTTAAAAGCAATTAAAGTAGCTCCACCTATCCCAAGCATAAAACTAACAGAGGTTCCTAAAGTTAAGACAGGATATCCGATGTTAACCGCTGCCATAGCAGTACTTCCAACTCCTCTAGCGATAAAAATTCCATCTATAATAGTGTATAGTGAAATCACCAACATACTTACTATAGAAGGGATAGCAAATTTAATAAAAAGAGAAAAAATAGAGTCTCTCTCTAAATCAATTTTTGTAGTCATTTTGCATCCATTTCCTTTCAAATTAATTACTAGCTAGATAATATTACATCAAAAAAAATTTTTTGCAATAGTTTTTTTATAATTTTTTTAATATCTTTTATAAAGCTTTGAAAAATAAAAGATTATAAATGGATTTAAAAATAGAAATTTCATTTTTAGAAAAAAAGATTTTTAAAATGAACATAAAATTAGAAATTATAATAATTGTGTAAAAAAAACAGGGATTTAAACAAAAATTTAAACAAAAATAATTAAACAAATAAATAAAACAAAAAAAGGTTGCAATTTACATATTACTTGTGTTAATATGTACAAAATTAAATAATTTCAATGTGAGGGGATGGTTTATATGAAAAAAGTAATAATTTTAGTGATAGCAAGTTTGTTTATGTTTGGATGTGGAAAAAAACAAGAGAAAATAAATATAGGAATAACTCAAATAATAGAGCATCCAGCTTTAGATGCGGCCACTGAAGGTTTTAAAGAAGCTTTAGCAGATGGAGGCTATACAGAAGATAAAGTAAATATAGAAGTACAAAATGCTCAAGGAGATTTTGGAGTGGCTCAAACAATAGCTTCTTCATTTGTTCAAGATAAAAAAGATTTGATTTTAGCTGTATCAACACCATCAGCTCAATCAGTATTTAATGTTACAAAAGAGATTCCTCTTTTAATAACAGCAGTAACAGATCCAGTTGCAGTAGGTTTAGTTGGAGATAATATAACAGGAACAAGTGATATGGCTCCAATTGATAAACAAATTCAATTAATGAAAGCATTACTTCCAAATGCTAAGAGAATAGGTTTCTTGTATAATACAAGTGAAGAAAATTCAAGAGTGTTTTTAAAGAAGATGAAAGAAATAGCAGAGCCACAAGGATTTGAGATAGTGGAAAAGGGAGTTACTAATATAAATGAAGTTGGACAAGCAATAGATGTACTATTAGATGAAATAGATGTATTGTATACTCCAAGTGATAATGTTGTAACTGCATCTATGAGTTTAATATCAAATAGAGCAGAAGGAAAAAATATTCCTGTGATAACATCTGACGGAGCACAATTTGAAGCAGGAGCTTTAGCAACAGAAGCAATTGACTTTAAAAAATTAGGATATCAAACAGGAAAAATGGCAGTAAGAGTATTAAATGGTGAGAAACCAAGTGACATGCCAATAGAAACTTTAAAGGATACTGAGCTAATGATAAATGAAGAAATGGCTAAAAAATTTAACGTAATTATTCCAAAAGAACTAAAAAATAAATTAAATTAATGATATATACGAACAAGAAAATAGAAATTTTTAAAAAAAATTCATTGAAAATAAAGGCTTTATGAAAAAAAATCCTTGAAATAGAGAACAAAAGAATAAAAAAATTGTTATCTATAAATAAATACTTAATAGTGATATCATTATCTCATATAAAAACAAATCTTTAGGAGATGATGAATATGAAAATAATTAAGAAAAATATAAAAAAGATAGGAATGACTTTACTAGGTTTAATGTTTTTAGTTGGATGTGGAAAGGAAAAAGCTAAAGAAACTAAAAAGATAAATATAGGAATAACACAAATAATAGAACATGCAGCTTTAGATGCTGTTGCTGAAGGTTTTAAAGAAGCTTTAGCAGATGGAGGATATACAGCAGATAAAGTAAATATAGAAATGCAAAATGCTCAAGGGGATTTTGGAGTAGCTCAAACAATAGCTTCTTCATATGTACAAGATAAAAAAGATTTAGTCTTAGCAATATCTACTCCTTCAGCTCAAGCAATGTATAATGCTACAAAGGAGATACCAGTATTAATTTCAGCAGTAACTTCTCCAGAAGCTGTAGGATTAACAGGAGATAATATAACAGGAACAAGTGATATGGCTCCAGTTGATAAACAAGTTCAATTAATGAAAAAATTATTACCAGAATCAAAAACAATAGGAGTTGTTTATAATACAAGTGAAGAAAATTCTCAAGTTTTAGTTAAAAAGTTAAAAATTGAAGGTGAAAAATATGGTTATAAAGTTATAGAAAAGGGTATAACTAATATAAATGAAATTGGACAAGCTTTAGATGTTTTACTAAAGGATATAGATGTACTTTATACACCAACAGATAATTTAGTTGTTGCAGCAACACCTTTAGTATTAGCTAAAGCAAATGAAGAAAATGTTCCAGTTATAGGTTGCATAAAAGACCAAGTTGAAAAAGGAGCATTAGCAACAGAAACATTAGATTATAAACAATTAGGTTATCAAACAGGAGAGATAGCAATAAGAGTATTAAATGGAGAAGATCCTAAAGATATTCCAGTTGAAACACAAAAAGATACGAAATTATTAATAAACAAAGAAGCAGTAAGTAGATTAAATATTAATTTACCACAAGAACTTAAAGATAGAGCAGAAATGATGTAAAGGTAAAGGGGGAAAAGGGATGTTAGTTGGTACTTTAGAACAGAGTTTGATATTTGCAATAATGGTTATGGGGGTATATATATCTTTTAGGATATTAGACTTTCCTGATATGACAGTTGACGGAAGTTTTCCCCTAGGTGCATCAATAGTTGCTAGTTGTCTAGTAAAAGGAGTTAATCCAGTTTTAGCTTTAATTTTAGCTGTAATTGGTGGTAGTATAGCAGGATTTATAACAGGGTATATAAATGTTAAATATAAAATAGCAAATTTACTTGCAGGAATAATTGTAATGACAGGACTATACAGTATTAATATAAAAATAATGGGAAGATCAAACATTTCATTATTCACAGTAAATCATTTGTTTACTTTAAATATTAATAAATTATTATTAATTGGAATCATAGTTGTTCTTTGTAAATTAGCTTTAGATTTCCTATTTAAAACAAAATTTGGTTTCATACTAAAAGCTTTGGGAGATAATGAAACTTTAGTTGAAACTTTGGGAGTGAATAAAAACAAATTAAAAATATATGGACTAGTTATTTCCAATGGAATAGTTGCTTTGTCAGGTGGATTATATGCACAGTATCAAGGCTTTGCAGATGTTGGAATGGGAACTGGAACAATCGTAACAGGACTAGCTTCTATAATAATAGGAGAAACGATTATAAAAAATAGAAGAAAGTTTGCTTTAACAACTACTGTTATAGTAGGAACTATTATTTATAAGATTATAATAACTTTAGCTTTAAAGATTGGATTCAATGCAAGTGATTTAAAATTAATATCAGCTATTATAGTAGTTGTTATCTTAGCTTTAAAGAATAATAAAGTATTGAAAAAAGGGGGGATTAAAAATGCTTAAATTAAATTCTATAACAAAAACATTTACATCGGAGTTAGGGACTGAAAAGAAGGTTTTCAATAACTTAAATTTAGAAGTGAATAAAGGTGAATTTATAACAGTAATAGGAAGTAATGGAGCTGGAAAATCAACTCTTTTAAATTTAATAATGGGTAGTATAGAGCCAGATCAAGGTAAGGTTTCTTTAGAAGAAAAAGATATTACAAATTTGAAATTCTATAAGAAAAATACTTTCATATCTAAGGTTTATCAAGATCCTAAAGTGGGAACTGCACCATCTATGACTGTTTTTGAAAATCTTTCAATGGCAGATAATAAAGGAAAAAGATTTAATTTCACTATGGGTTTAAATCATAAAAGAAAATCTATATATAAAAATCTTTTAAAAGAATTAGATTTAGGAATAGAAAATCAATTAGATACAGAAGTTGGGTTATTATCAGGAGGACAAAGACAGTGTTTAGCTCTATTAATGGTAACTTTAAATAAACCAAAATTATTACTTTTAGATGAGCATACAGCAGCTTTAGATCCAAAAACTTCTAAAATAATATTAGATAAAACTGATGAAATTGTTAGAAAAAATAATATAACAGCTATGATGATAACTCATAATTTGGAAGATGCAATTACTTATGGAGACAGACTGATAATGCTTCATGAGGGGAAAATAATTTTAAATGTTTCTGGAAAAGAGAAGAAAAATTTAACTACAGAAAAATTATTAGAAAAATTCCAAAATGCAAAGGGCCAAATAGATGACAAAAGTGTGTTTGCAGCATAAGTCTAATAAACAAAAAAAAATATAAAGCAATCTTATGAAAATAAGGTTGCTTTTTTTTGTTTTTAGAGAAAAATGATAAAAAAATGATAAAAATTTTATTAGGGTTAATAAAAAAATTATATAAGCTCAAGCTTTGGTAAATAAAGGCTTAGGCAGGGGTGAGTGATAAAAAAGCTATCACTAGTGATAAAAAAATTATTGACAAATCTGATAAAAAAAGGTATTCTTTTATTATGAAAGTTACAAAAATCAACATAGAGTTAAAAAAGAGGTGAATTATGTCTAAAGCGGAACAGATTTTAAACAAATATATGATTATAGGAGAATTCATTTCTAAATGTTTTGGAGAGAACGTTGAAGTTATCCTACATGATTTAAGAGATATTGATCACTCAGGTGTAAAAATATTTAATAATTACGTAAGTGGTAGAAGTGATGGTGCTCCAATGACTGAGTTTGGTCTTAATTTACTTGAAAGTGAAATATTTAAAAATGAAGATTTTGTTATGAATTATAAAGGTGTCACTGGAGGGAAAATTTTAAGATCATCAACTTTATTTATAAAGGATGATAAAGAGAATCTTTTAGGTATGCTTTGTGTGAATGTAGATATTACTAAATATCTTACAATGAGTAAAGAATTAAATGATTTAGCTTATTATGGAATAAAGAAAGAGGATATAGATAAGCCTACCATGGTTGCAGATTTTCCAAAATCAGTAAAAGAAATGATAAATGCTTCTCTTTCTAGTTATTTAACAAAAAATGGTTATGATTGGCAAAGACTTAATAAAGAAGAAAAATTAAATGTAATAAAAAAATTAAATAGTAAAGGAATATTTAATTTAAGAGGTGGAATTTCAGAAGTTTCAGAATCTTTAAAAATTTCAGAACCTACAATATATAGATATTTAAATATTGTAAAAAAAATGGAAAGCTAAAAAATTTGTTAGGCTGCTGTGGTCTATAGAATTTATATAGAAAAGATAGTAAAGGAGACGAAAGGATGAAAGACGTAGTAGAAATTAGATGGCATGGTAGAGGTGGACAAGGAGCAAAAACTGCATCACTTCTTTTAGCAGATTCTGCTTTTAGTACTGGTATGTATGTTCAAGGATTCCCTGAGTACGGTCCTGAAAGAATGGGTGCGCCGATTACAGCGTATAACCGTATATCGAAAGAAAGAGTTAGAGTTCATTCTAACATTTACGAACCTGAGTTTGTAGTTGTAGTAGATGAAACTTTACTTTCTAGTGTTGATGTTACAAAAGGATTACAAGAAAAAGGAGCAATAGTAATTAATTCAGCTAAATCTCCTGAAGAAATTAAACCTTTATTAAAAGGATATAAAGGAAGAGTTTATACTTGCGATGCAAGAGAAATCTCTGAAGAATGTTTAGGAAAAAATTTCCCA
This sequence comes from Fusobacterium sp. JB019, assembly GCA_030673965.1. Taxonomy (NCBI): domain Bacteria; kingdom Fusobacteriati; phylum Fusobacteriota; class Fusobacteriia; order Fusobacteriales; family Fusobacteriaceae; genus Fusobacterium; species Fusobacterium sp. JB019. Next base: position 17,872 of record JAUTCN010000002.1, read on the forward strand.
AATACTCCAATGTTAGGTGCCATAGTAAAAGTTAGTGGTGTTATTGACGAGGCTCAATTTATAGAATCAATGGAAGATTCTTTTAAACACAAATTTGCAACTAAACCAGAAGTGCTTAAAGGAAATATGGAAGCTTTAGTACGTTCTATGAAAGAGGTGAAAGAATAGGATGAAAAATAAAAAAGGTGTAGCTATAGAAGAAACAATGTCTTGGAAAGACATAACTCCAGGTGGAATAGTTTATGAAGCAGGAAGTGCAAGACACTTTAAAACAGGTGACTGGAGATCAATGAGACCAGTATTTGTTGCTGATAAATGTAAACAATGTTTATTATGTGCTCCAGTTTGTCCAGATTCTTCAATTCCAGTAAAAGATGGAAAAAGAGAAGATTTTGACTACGATCATTGTAAGGGTTGTGGAATTTGTTATGAAGTATGTCCATTTGGGGCAATCGAATTTGTTAAAGAATAGAGTTGGGAGGAAAAATTAATGAGTATAAAAGAAAGAATGTCAGGTAATGAAGCCATAGCAATAGCTATGAGACAAATAAATCCAGATGTAATGCCAGCTTTCCCTATTACACCATCAACTGAGATACCTCAATATTTCTCACAATTTGTTGCTAATGGAAAAGTGGATACTGAATTTATTCCAGTTGAATCAGAACATAGTGCTATGTCAGCAGCAATTGGTGCTGAAGCAGCAGGAGCAAGAACATTTAGTGCTACTTCATCTTGTGGATTAGCTTTAATGTGGGAAATGCTATATGTAGCAGCTTCATCAAGATTACCAATAACTTTAGCTTGTGTAAACAGAGCTTTATCAGGTCCAATAAATATCAATGCAGATCATAGTGATTCTATGGGTGCAAGAGATGCAGGTTGGATTCAAATATATAGTGAAACAAATCAAGAAGCTTATGATAACTTTATTCAAGCTGTTATAATTGGAGAAGATCCAGAAGTTCAATTACCAGTAATGGTTTGTCAAGATGGATTTATTACTTCTCACGCAGTTGAAAATATTGAATTATTAGAAGATAAAGTAGTTAAAGATTTCGTAGGAGAATATGAGCCAGAAGATTACTTATTAAATGCAGCTAGACCAATAGCTCATGGACCTTATGATATTGAAAAATATTATATAGAACATAAGAGATTACAAGCTCAAGGAATGATCAATGCTAAAGAAGTTATTTTAAAAGTAGCTGAAAAATTTGAAAAAATTTCTGGAAGAAAATACGGATTATTTGAAGAATATAAATTAGATGATGCAGAAGTAGCAGTTGTAGTTATAAACTCAACAGCTGGTACAGCAAAAGAAGCAGTTGATGAATTAAGAGCTGAAGGTAAAAAAGTAGGAGTGTTAAAAATTAGAGTATTTAGACCATTCCCAATGAAAGAAATTGCTGATGCCCTTAAGCATTTAGATATGGTAGCAGTTATGGATAAATCAGAAGGATTCTCAGCTTGTGGAGGACCAGTTTTCGCAGAAACTAGATCAGCTTTATATGATGTAGTAAATGCTCCAAAAATAGTAAACTATGTTTATGGTTTAGGAGGAAGAGACGTAACTGTTAATCACATAAGAGGAATTTTTGAAACTTTACTAGCTGAAAAAGATAGTAAAGAGGCTTTGGAAACATACAGATATCTAGGTGTAAGAGAATAGGAGGAAATTCAATGGCATATAATTTTAAAGAAGTAATGAATAAGCCTGAAAGACTAACTGGTGGACAAAGAATGTGTGCTGGTTGTGGAGGACCAATCGCGGTTAGAACAGTCTTAAGAGCATTAAAACCAGAAGATCACGCAGTTATATGTAGTGCTACAAGTTGTTTAGAAGTATCTACATTCTTATATCCATATACAGCTTGGACTGATTCATTTATTCACTCAGCATTTGAAAATGCAGCAGCTACAATAAGTGGAGTAGAAACAGCTTATAAAGTATTAAAGAAAAAAGGTAAAGTTAAAGAAAACTTTAAATTTATCGCCTTTGGTGGAGACGGTGGAACATATGATATCGGATTCCAATCATTATCAGGAGCAATGGAAAGAGGACATGACATGGTTTATGTATGTTATGACAATGGAGCTTACATGAATACAGGTATTCAAAGATCTTCAGCAACTCCTCATTTTGCTGATACAACTACAACTCCAGCTGGATCAGTAATTCCAGGAAAAATTCAAGTTCAAAAAGATTTAGGTGCTATAATAGCTGCTCATAATGTAGCTTATGTTGGGCAATCTACATTCTTAGGAAACATGAAAGATTTATATGAAAAAGCTGAAAAAGCAATATATACAGAAGGAGCATCTTACTTATCAGTAATGGCACCATGTCCAAGAGGATGGAGATATAGTGCAGAAAAAATAATGGAAATTTGTAAAGCAGCAGTTGAAACTTGCTACTGGCCATTATATGAAGTTATCGATGGAGAATGGAAACTTTCATATAAACCTAAAAAGAAACTTCCAGTTACAGAATTCTTAAAAACTCAAGGTAGATTTAAACATCTATTCAAAAAAGGAAATGAGCACATGTTAGAACAATTCCAAAAAGAAGTTGATCTAAGATGGGAAAGATTATTAAAAAGATGTGGAGAAGAATTATAATAAAATAAATAAAAATAATAAGAACAGTAAGAACAATTAAATAAAATATGAACATGATACGCGGTAATCTTTAAAGAATAATAAATTTGTCTTTTTGTAGGGAAAAAACAAATAAAGTAGTGCAGGCCTCCTCTATAGGGGGCCATAACTGCTAAGGGAGGAAGTATGGAGGAGAAAAAAAGTAGTTTTTTAGGATTAGTACCATTTTTAGTTTTCATATTGATATATTTAGGAACTGGGATTACTTTAAATTTAAAAGGTGTTCCAATGGCATTTTATCAATTGCCAGCACCAGTAGCTATATTTGTAGGTGTAATTGTAGCGTTTTTAATATTTAAAGGTAAATTAACAGAGAAGTTTGATTGTTTTCTTAAAGGATGTGGAGATCAGGACATTCTAATTATGTGTATAATCTATTTATTGGCAGGAGGATTCGCAGCAGTTTCTAAAGCCATGGGCGGAGTAGATTCTACAGTAAACTTTGGATTGACTTATATCCCGCCTCAATTTATTGCAGCTGGATTATTTATAATTGCAGCTTTTATTTCCACAGCAACAGGAACATCAGTAGGATCAATAGTTGCACTAGGACCTATAGGTGTAGGACTTGCAGAAAAAAGTGGAGTTCCAATGGCCTTTGTTATGGCAGCTTTAATAGGTGGAGCAATGTTTGGTGATAATTTATCAGTTATATCAGATACTACCATTGCTGCAACAAGAACACAAGGTGTTGAAATGAGAGATAAATTTAGAGTAAACTTAGTAATAGCAGGAATAGCTGCAATTATTACTTTAGTTTTATTAGTAGTGTTTGGAAAACCAGAAATGGTTCCAGAAGTGCAAGAATATTCTTATAATATAATTAAAATAGTTCCTTATATTTTAGTTTTAGGATTATCCCTTGCAGGAATAAATGTATTCGTAGTACTTACTTTAGGAATAGTAGTTTCAGGAATAATAGGATTTTCTTTTGGAGAATTCACATTACTTGCTTATGCTGGAGAAATTTATAATGGTTTCAAAGGTATGAACGAAATATTCTTACTATCTTTATTAACAGGAGGACTTGCAGCCTTGGTTAGAAGAGCTGGAGGAGTTCATTGGTTAATAGATCAAGCATCAAAAATGATGACAGGAAAGAAAAGTGCTACATTAGGAATAGGAATGTTAGTAGGATTAATAGATGTAGCTGTAGCAAATAATACAGTTGCAATTATCATTAGTGGACCAATTGCCAAGAATATTAGTGATAAGTATGAAATAGACCCTAGAAAAACTGCTACAATACTTGATATATTTTCTTGTGTAGGACAAGGAGTAATACCATACGGGGCTCAAATGTTAATTCTTTTGAGTTTTACAAATGGAGCTATCAGTTTCTTAGATGTGTTCCCATTATTATGGTACCAAGGACTATTATTAGTTCTTACTCTAGTTTCAATATATATTCCATTTGCAGATATGTATATTAAAAAACATCCTTGGGATTTTGAAGCAGGTAAGGCAGAATAGTTATAAAATTGTAGAAGAGTTTTTAGTTATAAAATCACATTTGTTTAAGAGAAAAGAGAGAAATTTCCCATTCTCTCTTTTTTCTTTTGTCCAAAAACATTGATAAAAAAATAAAACTATATTATACTATAGGCAAAACTAGACATATTAAAATAAGAGTTAAGGAGAAAAAATGATAAAATTAATAGCTACAGATATGGACGGAACTTTGCTTAATGATGAAAAGCAAATAGATAATAAATTTTGGAATATTCATGAGAAATTAACAGAAAAAGGAATACATTTTTTAATAGCAAGTGGAAGACAATATTATAATATTTTTGAATATGTAAAACATTTAAAAGCAAATATTATAATTCTTGCAGAAAATGGTTCTATTATAATGGAAGATGGGAAGGAATTATTTTCAAAATGTTTACCAAAGGAAGATGCAATAAAACTTATTGAGGTTGGAAGAAATATTCCAACAGGTCATTTAATCTTCTGTGGTAAGAAGAAAGCTTATATAGAAAATACAGATCCTGAATTTATAACTGAATTAGAAAAATATTATAAAAAATATGAAATTGTAGAGGATATTACTAAGGTTGATGATGAGGCTTTGAAAATAACTATTTGTGATTTAACAGGAGCAGAAAAAAATACTTATCCTTATTATAAAGATTATTATGATAAGTATAAGGTAGCTATTTCTGGTGAAATATGGGTAGATGTAGTTGATAAAGATATAAACAAGGGAGTAGCTTTAGAAATCTTGCAAGAAAAATTAGGAATAAAGAAAGCTGAAACAATGGTTTTTGGAGATTATTTAAATGATTATGAATTAATGCAACAAGGAGATTATAGTTTTGCTATGGAAAATGCTCATCCAGAATTAAAAGCTATTGCAAAATATAGTGGTGGAGATAATAATGATGCAGGAGTAGTAAAAACAATAGAAGAATATATTTTTAATAAAAAAATATAATAGATAAATTAAAAAAGGAAGCGAATGCTTCCTTTTTTTAGTCTATGTATAATACTCCTTCTGCAACTATGTGGACTAATCCAGTTAAGTACACAGAGGAGATAATATTATCACTTTGATGAACGTTTATTTTTAAAGTTCCTCCAGGTTGGTGGACATCAACTTCAACATTTTTTTTTAAAAGATAGGATTTAATAATTCCTACAGCTGTTGAACCAGATCCGCATCCTCTTTCCCAAACTAAACTATTAGTTTCTTTTACATAAACAAGAGGAGTTATGAACATGGATTCACTATCTAAAAACATAATTCCAATAGCTTCAAAATTATCTAACTTGGATTCTTTTAAAAATTCTTGAAAGAATTCTTTTCTATCTTTTTCATAAACACCTTCAACTACATAATGAGCTATTCCAGGAAACTTTACAATATATCCTGAGTAGACTTTGTTTTTAAAGGAAAGATCAAATTTTTCAATGCTTTCATGAAGAGCCATTTTTATTTTAGCTTCATAAGTTTTACTATTTCCTTTGGATATAACTTCACATGAAATATCCTCATTAGAACCTGAAACTTCAAACTTTACTAAATGTCTATCTCCAACATTTCTAACAGTATGGTGATTTCTATTTACAAGGACTGCTGCAAGAGCGCAACTTGCATTGCAACAAAATTCACCACCCATCATATATAATTTGATTCCAATTCTTTCATCATTTTTTTGTGACTTTTCTAAAAAACCAACTTGTTCTGCATGAATATTATTATAATTCATAATCTTATTTGCAATTTCTATATATTTACTTCTTGGTAATGGATCTAATACTAGTACTGTCATATTTTCTGTAGGATTTATTTTTATAAAATTTAATTTCATACATCCTCCTGAGAATAATCTTTTTATTTTTTAGCTTTAGCAGTAGGTTTTACCTCAACTTTTCCTTTGTCACTAACTGCAGAAAATGCAGTTGCAAGATTTGCTACACCTTGAAGTTCAGAAGGAATAATTATTTTTGTTGCTTTTCCATCTGCTACTTGAGTGAAAGTTTCCATTGCTTTTAAAGATAAAACTTTTTCACTTGGATTAGCTTCAGTTAAAAGTTTAAGAGCTTTAGCTTGTGCAGTAGTTACTTCAATTAAAGCTTCAGCTTCCCCTTGAGCTACTTTTATAGCAGCTTCTTTAGAAGCTTCTGCTCTTAAGATAGCTGATTCTTTTTCTCCTTCAGCAACTAAAATTGCAGATTTTTTCTTACCTTCAGCAATTAAAACAGATTCTCTTCTTTCTCTTTCTGCTTTCATTTGTTTTTCCATAGCATCTTGAATTTCAGCAGGAGGAATTATGTTTTTAAGTTCCACTCTGTTAACTTTAATTCCCCAAGGATCAGTAGCTTCATCTAAGATAGCTCTCATTTTTGTATTAATTACATCTCTAGAAGTTAAAGTAGCATCTAATTCTAAATCTCCAATTATATTTCTAAGTGTAGTGGCAGTTAAATTTTCAATTGCATTTAAAGGATGTTCCACACCATAAGTATATAGTTTTGGGTCAGTTATTTGAAAATAAATAACAGTATCTATTTGCATAGTTACATTATCTCTAGTTATAACTGGTTGAGGTGGGAAATCAATTACTTGTTCCTTTAAAGAAACTTTTCTTGAGATACGATCGATGAATGGAATTTTCACCTTTAATCCAACTCCCCAAGTTGTTAAATAAGCTCCTAATCTCTCAATAACAAAGGCACGAGATTGAGGAACGATTCTGATATTCATTATAGTTAATATAATTAAAACTAGTATTAATAAAAATAGTATAAGCATTTTTTACCTCCCTTAAGATTCACATTTTTCTAAAATTAATTTGTTTCCTGTTATTTCCTTAACAATGCCGAAGTCGTTTACATTTAATTTTTCATCGCAAACAGCTTTCCAATGTTTTCCGTCTAGTTTAACTTCATATAAGTCATGATTTAATACTTTTATAATTTTTACTTTTTGTCCATAAATTCTATTTTCAATTGGAGTTTTTTTACGAAGTAGTTTTTTAACAAAAGGTTTTGTTAAAATAAGTAATGCTAAACTGATTCCTATAAAAATATAAAATTCATAAAGTAAATTATTAATTTTTCCAGCTATAATTGTTAAAATCATTGCTGCAATAGCAAACCAAATACTAACTAATGCAGGAAAAGCAATTTCTATTACGGCAAACACAATAAATAATACAAACCAAATAACCATTTAATCTCCTCCTTTAGTCAATTAAAATTTTATTGCAGCTGCGAACATAAATCTGTGATTTTCGATATTATATTCAGCATTTCTAGCCTTATCATTAAGTTCTCCTGTATTTGTTTTATAAGAAAGTTCAATAGATAATTCTTCAATTTCTAATCCTATTCCAAAAGCATAATAAAAACCATTTTCAAAACTATAGTTATCATTATCTTTTATGTCATTATAAGAAAAACCTAAATCACCCTTTAAATATGGAGTCCATTGTCCGATTCTTAAAGAAGGTATGGTAGTTTTAACAGTTGCATATATAGGGATAGAATGCATATCTGGGATATTAGAATCTTTAAAAGATGAATCATATTTAAAAGCTCCATTCCACTGATATCCTATACCAACACCTGCTTCAAATCCATTTGAAATTTCTCTAGTTCCTTCAATTGCAAATCCATAAGCTGCTTCGTCCACCTGTTCTTTTACTCCTTGTTTTTCTTCAATTTTGTATTTTGCAAATGGAGAAAATTCACCTCTAAAATAAATATTATTGTCATTAGTAGCCCCTAAAGAAAAAGTTGAAATAGCTAAAAGTCCAAATATTATTTTTTTCATAAGAATCCTCCTTGATAATTTAAGAAATTATATTATATTATGTTATATCCTTATTATACTATTTTTTTCAAAAAAATGCAGAAATAAAATAAATAAACTATGTTATAATAAGACTAGAAGACTTATAAGAAAGGGTGATAATAATGCTAGATAAAAAATTATTAAATAAAATTTTAGAAGAAGCTCTATCCACAGGGGGAGATTTCGCAGAAATTTTTATAGAAAAAAAGAATGTAAACAGCCTTTTTTTGACTGAAGGGAAATTAGAAAGATCAAATTCAGGAAAAGATTTTGGTGTGGGAATAAGAATATTTAAAGAAACTTATTCTGTCTATGGTTATACAAATGATATTGAAGAAGAAAATTTAATGAATTCAGTAAGAAAAATATCTAAAGCTATAGAAGGAATAAAAAAAGATATAGTTATAAATTTAGAAAAGAAAGAATATGAAAATATAAATAAAATAGAAGTTTATCCAGAAGATGTACATAAAAGTGAAAAAGTTAAGATTATGAAAAAAGCATATAATGCGGCTAAAAATTATGATCCTATAATAAAAGAAGTAAGAATATCTTATTTAGATGTAAAACAAAATGTTACTATAATAAATAGTGATGGATTATGGGTTGATGATGAAAGAGTTAGAAGTAGAATAAGTATTGAAAGTATTGCTGAAGAAAATGGAGAAATGCAAACAGGAAGAACAAGTCCTGGAGCTTCAATGGGATTTGAATTCCTAAGGGATTTAGACATTGAAAGCTATGCAAAGGAAGCTTCAAGAATTGCAAAAACAATGCTTTATGCAGATTATTGTCCAAGTGGTAAGATGCCTGTTATAATTGATCATAAATTTGGAGGAGTTATTTTCCATGAGGCTTGTGGACACGGGCTAGAAGCTACAAGTGTGGCAAAGGGGAATTCTATATTTGCAGGAAAAGTTGGAGAGCAAATTGCAAGTCCTTTAGTAACATTTGTTGATGATGGAACTTTGAAAAATGAATGGGGAAGTTTGACTGTTGATGATGAAGGAACAAAAACAAAAAGAAATGTTTTAATAGAAAAAGGAATATTAAAAGGTTATATGATAGATAAGCTAAATGGTAGAAGAATGGGAATGGAATCTACAGGAAGCGGAAGAAGAGAATCATATAAATATTCTCCTACATCTAGAATGACTAATACATTTATTTTAAATGGAGATTCTAATTTAGAAGAAATGATAAAAAATACTAAAAAAGGATTATATGCAAAATATATGGGTGGTGGATCAGTAAATCCAGCCACAGGAGATTTTAATTTTGCAGTTATGGAAGGTTATTTAATAGAAGAGGGGAAAATAACAAAACCTGTAAGAGGGGCTACATTAATAGGAAATGGTGGAGAAGTTTTAAAGAAAATAGACATGGTAGGAGATAATTTAGGATATGGACAAGGGATGTGTGGTTCAGTATCTGGAAGCATTCCTACAAATGTTGGACAACCAGCAATCAGAATTAAAGAAATTTTAGTTGGTGGAAGATAAGAGTGAATAATATAGAGAAAAGCTAGATGTAAAATTCTAGCTTTTCTCTAATTTTTTATAAAATATTGTATGGAATATAAATTATAAACTAGTAAGAAGGAGAAAAATTTATGACTAAAAAAATAAAAAATAAAAGCTCTATTGTTAGAATTATTATTTCAAATTTTGATTATGAAAAAATTAAAGAATTAAAGATTCTTTATAAAAAGCATGCAGGTGTAGATACTATTGGAATTCAGATGGAAAAAATAAATTTTGATACTGCTGATGAAACAAATAAAATATTCTTTGTAGAGGGAACTCCTAAAGGAAGAAAGGATACTTTAAAAAGAGAAAACATAGGATTAGAATGTGAAACTGATAAGGAACATAATATTATTGTTAAAAAATATTATGAAGGAGAAATGATAAAAAATTATAAGATTTCAGGAATATATGAAAAAACAAAATCAAACGAAATTTTAGTAACAGTAGAGTTAGAAGATTTATTAAATAAAAATGATTCAGATAAGAGAACAATTAAAACAAAAACTACTAGAAAATTATTAAAAGAAGAAGTTTGTAAAAATTATGCTCTAATAGAAAAAACTGATTTTTCTAAAATAGATTCTAATAAAATTTATAATATAAATAGATTTTTAGATTATCGTTCTAATATGTTATATTATTATATTTTTATAAATTATTTTATTATGAAATCAGTTAAAAAAGAAGATTTATCATTAAAAGAAGGAAATGAAAAAGAAATTTGGAAAATTTTTCAAGTTAAAGATATAAATATCATAAAAAATATTAAAGAGGATATAAAGAAACAATTAAAGGAAAATATATCTCAGTTTATTGAAAATTATGAAGAGAGAATAGAAAAATTAAAAGAAAAGGATAACCATCAACATCAAGAGTTAGTTGAAATAAGTAAAGAAAAATTAATAGAACATCTAGATTTAGACATTGATAAAATATTAGAATTATTAGTTGATTTAAGGCATAAATTGATGCATTATGATTATTCATATTTTAATGATCTTTTTACTGGAAAATTAAATTCACAAGAATCTCAAAAATTAAAATATTTACTTGATTTAAATATTTTTAAAGAATTATCAAAAATAAAAGAAGCTCAGTTAAAAGAAAAATTAAATTATATAACTGATAAAGATGAAATAGAAATTTTTCAAGGTAAAAAAACTGAAAAAGCTAAAACTATCTATAATCTTTATAATCGTATATGTAATGCTAAAAGAGGTTTTAATAATTATGTAAATAGTTTTTTTTATAATGATGGTGAAGAAATAATAGAAGTAAAAGAATTAATAAATAATGATTTTGAAAATAGAGATTTAGATAAATTTAAAAATAGAAGTAATAAGGATAAGGAACTTTTAAATGGAGAAGCTTATTATTCAGATATTCATTTATTTAAAGACTATAAAAAATTATATAATAGAAAAAAAGAGCTTGTAACAGAGCAATCATCATTAATTGATTATAAGAATAAAGATCAGAAGAAAAGATTGAAAGATCTTAATAATCTTCAAACTAAAAAGAAACAAGAAATGGAAAAAATAACAAATTTTAATTCTTTGAATAGGTTAGAATATAAAATGAAAATTGCATTTGGGATATTAAATGAAGAGAAGATTTTACATACTTTAAAAGGAAATTATTTAAATAGAACAGAATTATTTAAACAAGAAAAGATTAATAAAGTTGCTGAATATCTAAAAATTTCTATTGATGATAGCTCAAATAAAAGTTATATAGAAGATTTAACTAAAGCTTTAGATAACAATAAGGAAGAGAGTATTTTGAAGGATAAAGTAGAGAATAATTTAATTAAATTTTATACTTTAATTTATTTATTACTTCCAAGAGAAATAAAAGGAGATTTTTTAGGATTTATAAAGCATAATTATTATCAAATGAAAAACAATAATTTTGAATCAGAAGAATTAAAAAATGAAAATGAAGAAGATAATTTTTTTCATAATTTAAGAAGATTTGAGGCAATTAACAAAAAAATAGAAATTTTTTCATATGATTTTTCTTTCTTAAATGGTGGAGATATAGAAATACAAAATTTATATACTAAACTAGGAATTGAAGGAAAATTCTTTAAAAGAAATGGTGTTGAAAAAGATTTTTTCAAACATAATATTTTTGTTACTTTGATAAAATATTATGAAAATATATTTAAACTTTGTAATGATGTAGAATTATCTTGTTTACTTGCTTATTGCTCAGAAAATAATAAAAAATTAGAAATAGATGAATTAGAAAAAGATATAAAACCAGGAAAATATTTAAATTTTTCAAATGTAATTAAATATTCATTAAAAAAATTTAATTTGATAGATAAATTACAAATGGAAAAAAGTTTAAGCAACATTAAATCAAAATTAGATTTAAGAAATAAAATAGATCATTTAAATTTTAAAGAATTATTTATTGATGTTTTAAATAATGAAGGGCAATTAAAAGAAGAGGAAGATAAATTAATACAAGTTTTTAAAGAATTATCAGGTGTTATTAATTTTAGAGCTTTAGATAAAAATATAATGAATGATTTTTATATGAGGAAAGAACAGCTTCACTTTAATTTAAGAAAATATTTAGCAGAAAATGGAATGAAAGAAAAAACTTCGAAAGATTATTTATCTAAGCAATCTAAAGAAAAAGAATTATTAGCTTTTTATAAATTAACAAAAGATAACTATCCAGAAATAATAAAAACTATTAATTTTGTGAATGCTTATATTGAAAAAGGAGAGCTTGATTTAAAAATAAAAAAAGGTTTTAAAGATAAATATGGAATGAAAGAAATTAATTTAATCAAAAAGAAAAATAGAAAAACAGAAAAATATCCAAAAAACATAGAAAATATAGAAAAAGATAATAATGAATTAGAAAAAGCGCAATTAATAAGAAAATTAAATGAAGATGTTTCTTTATTGATTGGTTTATATAAAAGAGAGAAGACCATTAAAATTAAAAAATATATTACAGATAAAATTTTAAAAAGAGATGATGTAAAAGCATTAACATTTAGAATTCATAATAGCTTAAATGTAGATTTAGTAAAAAAATTATATTTTGAAATAGTAAATAATAAATTAAATGTTTATATGGATGATAGGTATCTTAATTATGATTCTGAAAATAGTTCTATTGAATTGTTTGACAATATAATTATAGAATTTAAATATGAAAATGATAATAAAAAAAGTGAAGAATTTTTTGAAATTAAAGGATATTTAAAAAATAATTCAAGTAAAGTTTATTATCACAATACTTTTGATTATAAGAATAATAAAATTATTCTTCATCAAACAGAACATAATGCTAAAGAAATTGAGTATAAAAAGAAAATTAAAATTGGAGGTAAGGACATAGATGTTAGAACTAAAAATTTAAAACATGATTGGGATTTTAAATTTTGGGAAGTTAAACACTCTTAAGTCTTTACAAATAAAAGTTTTAGTGGTATAATTGCTTTGAAAATATCAAGTTGTTATTTTTAGCTTTAATCTTTTAAATAGATTTTATTAATGAAGAGTCGTTAAGACAAATCTAATTTTAGGAGGTTACATATGGACTTATTTATCCTTATAGCTAATATAGCAATTGCAGTTATTCAGTATTTTGCTAAATAATTGTAATTAATATCAACTTGATATTTTTTTATTTGCTTTCAAAAACTGTCGACCTCCGATAAGGAAAAAACACCTATAGATCGACAGATTTTTAATTCCTTGATTTTATTATCATTATGTAATATACTATTTTTAGTAGTGAAAAAAAAGAGCTTTTTTCATGAGTTCGACAATAGTACACACTTTGAGCCAATGATATCAAAGATTTATATCACTACCTAGACTAAACTCACTAATGTGAGATTTAAACCTTCAAAGTTCCATACTTGGTTTGGGTGGAGTTTTAAGACTAAACTCACTAATGTGAGATTTAAACTTTTTTTAAAACTTTTAATTGTTCTTTTGTTTTCTCAGACTAAACTCACTAATGTGAGATTTAAACAAGCTCGAGATATCAAAAATTTCATCTGTAACTTTATAGACTAAACTCACTAATGTGAGATTTAAACTATAACTTCAAATAATATTTATCACTTTGAAAAGAGACTAAACTCACTAATGTGAGATTTAAACTTGTACTTGACAGTAATATTGCTGCGGAATACAGTCAGACTAAACTCACTAATGTGAGATTTAAACTCCATTCCAACTGTAAGAGGATTATGAATCATCATAGACTAAACTCACTAATGTGAGATTTAAACTGTTTTTAGTATCAACATTGAACATTCTATGTAACAAGACTAAACTCACTAATGTGAGATTTAAACATTTTTGAAATTCATTTATACCAAACTTATCTATATAGACTAAACTCACTAATGTGAGATTTAAACCTGTAAAATTCGTCTTTTTGTCCTTGTTCGGTGTATAAAGACTAAACTCACTAATGTGAGATTTAAATATAAATCTACTACATTTTTAAGTGAGCATTTTCATGCATAATTATATTAGCATTTATATTGTTTTAAAGAAAATTAAAAAAATACAAACAAAATATAAAAATGAAGTAATTCACTCTCTGCCTGAAGGATATGGGAGTAGCTTAGAAATAAAATATATTATAAATTGGAAAAGAAGTAGATAAAATTTTTTATAAAAAAAAAATAGGATTTTTAAAAAATTAAAGAAGAGAGAATAATTAAATTTTATATAATAAAATGAATTTAATAGAATCTCGAGTGAAAGTTTTAAATCAAAATATTTTAGATATTTTAACTATAACTGATATTAAAAATTAATTAGTTTCAAAAACTGTCGACCTCCGATAAGGCAATTTTACCTATAGATCGACAGTTTTTTATAAAAATAATAAAATAAAAGAATTATATAAAAATTGAGAGAGTAGATAAGAAAAACTTATAGTAAAAATTATAAAAATTTAGGGGGTCGACAGAAACGACTTTCTTGTGCTATAATTTTGAATAGGTTACAAGGGTACCTAATTTAATCTAACCAATGTGGAATGTAAATCTACCTACCATCATTGCTTTTATTTGCTCTATCTTTTTAATTTAATCTAACCAATGTGGAATGTAAATTTAACTGAAAGCACAAATTATAAAGAAATAAGCTGGGAATTTAATCTAACCAATGTGGAATGTAAATTCATTTTTCAAGCTCTTTAAATAAAGCTTTAAAAGAAATTTAATCTAACCAATGTGGAATGTAAATACCGGAAAAGTTTACAACAATTATTATTTTCAAATAGAATTTAATCTAACCAATGTGGAATGTAAATCTTTTTTATTTATTTTTATTAGTGGATTGCTGTCATAATTTAATCTAACCAATGTGGAATGTAAATAAAGAAAAACAAGGGGCTATATTAAATCAACTGTTTGAATTTAATCTAACCAATGTGGAATGTAAATTGGGGCTTACCATATCTTCAGGAATATAGTCAGGGTAATTTAATCTAACCAATGTGGAATGTAAATGAATTAGGTGGACAAATTAAAGTTTTAGTGCCTAAAATTTAATCTAACCAATGTGGAATGTAAATTCATCCCCTGTTAAGCACTTCTCTCTTCGATTATAGCTTAAATTTAATCTAACCAATGTGGAATGTAAATTTGTGTTCATCAGAAAAAACACAAAGTTTGTCCTAGCAATTTAATCTAACCAATGTGGAATGTAAATCAATGGCATCTTTAAAGGATAATAAATTTTTATCAAGAAATTTAATCTAACCAATGTGGAATGTAAATAAATACTATATCTTTTACATTTTCCTTTGCTCCGTTCAATTTAATCTAACCAATGTGGAATGTAAATATAACATTAATGTTCCTATAGTGGAAATTATAGGAATTTAATCTAACCAATGTGGAATGTAAATGGAGGTGGATTGTTAAGAGAAACAGAGTTATATCTGTAATTTAATCTAACCAATGTGGAATGTAAATTAATACCGCACGAGCTACTATAAGACCATCTTTGTTTAATTTAATCTAACCAATGTGGAATGTAAATTTATGAATAGTCTCTGTATAGCAGACACTGCATAAAAATTTAATCTAACCAATGTGGAATGTAAATTATCAGAAAGAAATTATGGATGCTTTTAATAATTCTAAAATTTAATCTAACCATTGTGGAACAAGTTAAAACTACCTTTAATGAGGGTAAAAACAACAAAAAATGCTTAATTTTGTACTAATTAAATGAACAATTGTCTGGAAAATAGTAAAAATAGGTGTTTTTTGTATTTTTTGCTTCTTAAAATCTTTTTAATAAAAGAGTTACAAGGAGGGTTAACGTGCCTGTTAGAGGGGTTCTAGAAGGCCAAAATTAACCTATGTAATTACAAGGGGAAAGTGTGAAAATGTTCTTATTCTTGAAATAAGAGGCTATTTTTTTCTAAAAAAATATATTATTAAAGGTTGTAATTATATAATGTTACAATTTTTTTGTATAAAATATGTTTGCTTATTAATCTAACCATTATGGAATGTAAAGATTTGAATTATTTATTAATCAAGAAGTTTAACCTTAATCTAACCATTGTGGAATATATAACTGTGGAATTGAAATATCTTTTCCACTTTTTTTTATTAGATTAATATTAATTTTTTTTAATTGATGTTAGTAAAATGAACAATTAAAATTTTAATTGGACTTTTTTATAAGTTATAGGTTATAATTGAATGTAACACTATATATTGACTATAAAATATAAGAGAAAAGACTAATAAAATTATAAATAAAAAGAAATAAAATAAGATAAAAAATTGGGAAGGAGAAAGAATGTCAGGATATGTTTTTGAAAAATTATCTATAAAAATTAATGGGGTGGAAAAATTTTACAATGTACCAAAAGTAAATGAATGTCCTCATTGTCATAAAGGAATAGCTCCATATGTTTTATCTATAACTGAAACTGATTTAGAGACAAGAACTTTTGCAATAATGGCCCAGTGTCCACGCTGTAGTAGATATTTTGCAATGGCTTACAAATTACCTTTTGGAACAAAAGTTGCAGAACCTATAGAATACGTGTATACTAATAAAAAAATTAATAATGAATTACCTATTGAATTAAATAATATTTCTAAAAGATTTATAGAAATGTATAATCAATCATTAATTGCAGAACAAAATAATCTTGATAAGATTGCTGGAATGGGATTCAAAAAATCAATTGATTTTCTGATAAAGGATTATCTAATTAATTTTAGAAAAAAAGAAGAAAATAAAATTTTAAACTTATCTTTAGAAGATGAGATAGAAGAAATAGAAGATTCTAAAATTAAAAATTTAGTTTTATCATATAAATGGCTAAATTATTGTGATTTTTGCAATAGTGATTTTGATAAGGAAGATATAGAAGAAATGAAAAAATTTATTAATATTTTTTCTAAATTTTTTATTTATAACGCTTCAATAGAAAAATAGTTTTAAAATTTATCATAGGGAGAAGAAAAATATGAAAATGAGTATAGCGTCAATTATAGTAACAGTATTAGGGTTAGTTTTTGCTGTTTTAGGATTTATGAGTAATGATAGAAAAAAAAGGATATTAGCAGGATTAATACTATTATTTTTAGCTATGGGAATAGGAAAAGATTTAGGCTGGTGGCTTAATTAGGATAATAATTAACCTTTAGATAAATTTATATAAAATAAATTTTTTTTCTAGCTAAATATATGATATAATCTTGAAAATATAAATTAATTTTAAAAAGTTTACGATAGGGGAGGAAAAAATGTTTAAAATACTAAAAAAAGAATGGCTAAGTGAAAAAATATGTCTTATGGAAATAGAGGCGAAGAAACTATCCTCTTCTGCTAAACCAGGACAATTTTTAATTGTAAAAATAGATGAAGTAGGAGAAAGAATACCTTTAACTATATGTGATTATGATGAAGTAAAAGGAACTGTTACTATTGTTTTCTTTGTAGTTGGTCAAAGTACTAAGGAAATGGCTGAGCTAAAAGAGGGAGATTTCTTCCAAGATGTAGTTGGACCTCTTGGAAAAGAAAGCGAATTTTTACATGAAAATATAGATGAACTAAAGGATAAAAAAGTTTTATTTATAGCAGGTGGTGTTGGAACAGCTCCAATATATCCTCAAGTTAAATGGTTTAACAAACAAGGAATGACAGCAGATGTTATTATAGGAGCTAAATCTAAAGATTTAGTTATACTAGAAAAAGAAATGAAAGAAGTTGCAGGGGATGTATATGTTGCAACTGATGATGGAAGTTATGGATATAAGGGATTAGTTACAGATGTTTTGGAAGATCTTGTGAAAAATAAAGGGAAACATTATGATTATGTTGTAGCTATAGGTCCTATGATTATGATGAAATTTGTATGTTTAAAAACAAAAGAATATAATATTAAAACTATTGTTAGTCTAAATACATTAATGGTTGATGGAACTGGAATGTGCGGAGCTTGTAGAGTAAGAATAGGAGAAAATATAAAATTTGCTTGTGTTGATGGTCCTGAATTTGATGGACATAAGGTTGATTTTGATGAAGCTATGAGAAGACAACTTATGTATAAGACACAAGAGGGAAGAGAAATTTTAGTTAAAGAAGATGGAGATACTCATTCAGCAGAAGATTGTCCAATAGGGCACGATCATGATGAGATTGAAAAAACTGAGACTAAAATAAAAGGAAGAGTTCCTGTAAGAGAACAAGATCCTCAAGTTAGAGCTACTAATTTTAAAGAAGTTACATATGGATATACATTGGAAGAAGCTATGGAAGAAGCTTCAAGATGTTTAAATTGTAAAAATCCTTTATGTGTTGCAGGATGTCCGGTTTCAATTGATATTCCAGGATTTATTCAAGAAGTAAAAAAAGGAAATGTAAAGGGAGCAGGAGAAATATTAATGAAATATACTTCTTTACCTGCAGTTTGTGGTAGAGTTTGCCCTCAAGAGACACAATGTGAAGGAAAATGTATACTAGGAATAAAGGGAGAAGCAGTAGCAATTGGAAAATTAGAAAAATTTGTAGGGGATTATATGTTAAATAATCCTGTAGATGTTGAAATAGCAGAAAAGAAAGATGCAAAAGTTGCAGTTGTTGGAAGTGGACCAGCAGGATTAACTGTTGCAGGAGATTTAGCTAAAATGGGATATGATGTAACAGTATTTGAAGCTTTACATAAAACAGGTGGAGTTCTTACATATGGTATACCTGAATTTAGATTACCTAAGGATGATGTTGTTCAAAAAGAAATAAATAATATTAAAAAATTAGGAGTTAAATTTGCTACAAATGAAATAATCGGAAAGACTACAATAATAGATAAACTTTTAGGAGAAGAAGGATATGAAGCTATATTCATAGGTAGTGGAGCAGGACTTCCTAGATTTATGAATATACCAGGAGAAAATTTAAATGGAGTTTTCTCTGCAAACGAATTCTTAACAAGAGTAAATCTAATGAAAGCATATAAAGATGAATATAGAACACCAGTAAGAGTTGGAAAAAAAGTTGCAGTTATCGGTGGAGGAAATGTTGCAATGGATTCTGTAAGAACTGCTAAAAGATTAGGAGCAGAAGCTCATATTGCATACAGAAGAAGTGAAAAGGATTTCCCAGCTAGATTAGAAGAAGTTCATCACGCTAAGGAAGAGGGAGTTATCATTGATGAATTAACTTTACCAAAGGAAATCTTAGGAGATGAAAATGGAAATGTAGTTGGTATGAGATGTATTAGAACAAGACTTGGAGAAAAGGATGCATCAGGAAGATCTTCATTTATAGAAGTTGAAAATTCTGAATTTATAATGGATGTTGACACTGTTATAATGGCTTTAGGAACTTCATCTAATACTTTAATTCCTTCAACTACTGAGAATTTAGAAATAAATAGATGGAATGGAATTGTTACTGATGATGATGGACAAACTTCAAGAGAAGGAATATTTGCTGGAGGAGACGCAGTTTCTGGTGCAGCAACAGTTATTCTTGCAATGGGAGCAGGGAAAAAATCAGCGATTGCCATAGATGAATATATAAAATCAAAGAAATAAATAATTCTAAAAGCTATCATATTTGTTGTGGTAGCTTTTTTTTTATTTAAAAATAACTTTGACAAATAGTTTTAAAGTTGTATAATGAAATAGTTTAACTTAAAAAAGAGGGAGAGGATATTGGGATATGATTAGTTATACACCAAAATTATTTAAAGTTTTGAAAACTTATTCAAAAGAACAATTTATGAGTGACTTCATCGCAGGAGTGATAGTAGCTATTATTGCATTACCTTTATCTATAGCTTTAGCTTTGGCCTCAGGAGTGGGACCAAAAGAAGGACTTTATACAGCTATAGTAGCAGGATTTGTAATAGCAACCTTCGGTGGGTCAAGAGTACAGGTTAGTGGACCAACAGCAGCTTTTGCAACAATAGTTGCAGGAATAGTTGCCACTAAAGGTATGGAAGGATTAGTAGTTGCAACAATTTTAGCAGGAATTATTTTAATATTAATGGGAGTATTTAAGATGGGAGCGTTAATTAAATACATTCCATATACTATAGTCACGGGATTTACTGCAGGGATAGCAATAACAATACTTATAGGACAGATAAAAGATTTTTTAGGATTAACTTTTAATAAAGCTCCAATAGAATCTTTAGATAAAATATATGAGGTGATAATTAATTTAAATACTATTAAAACTGAAAGTTTAATTATAGGGACGGCTTCTTTAATTATTTTAATATTCTGGCCTAAGATAAATGAAAGAATACCAGGAAGTTTAATAGCAGTAGTTATTACTTCAGTGGCAGTAAAAATTTTAGGATTAAACGTAAATACAATAGGATCTTTGTATAATGTTTCAGCAAGTTTACCTAGTTTTAATTTTCCAGTAGTTAATATTAATATAATCACAGAATTATTACCAAGTGCTTTTACAATAGCAATATTAGCTTCAATAGAATCATTACTTTCATGTGTTGTTTCTGATGGAATGATAGGAGGAAAGCATGATTCTAATTCAGAATTAATAGGACAAGGTCTTGGAAATATAGCTTCAGGATTATTTGGAGGAATACCAGCAACAGGAGCAATAGCAAGAACAGCAGCTAATGTAAAAAATGGGGGACGTTCTCCAATAGCAGCAATGGTACATGCTGTAGTTTTATTATTAGTATTAATAGTTTTAATGCCTTATGCAGCTTTAATTCCAATGCCAACAATAGCAGCTATTTTATTTATGGTAGCTTATAATATGTCAGGTTGGAGAGAATGTTTAGGGATATTAAAAAGAGCTCCGAAATCTGATATAGCAGTATTTGTAATTACTTTTTTACTAACTATCATATTTGATTTGGTAATTGCTATAGAGGTTGGATTAATTGTAAGTTCTTTATTGTTTATGAAGAGAATGGTTGATGAGACAAAGGTTCGTCGTTGGACAGAAACTGAAATGGATACAGAGAATTTACGTGAAATTCCAAAAGATATATTAGTATATGAAATTGAAGGACCAATGTTCTTTGCAGCAGCAGAAACTTTTTTAAGTATATTACCAGATAAAAATACAAGAGTTATTATTATAAGAATGCGTTCTGTGGGAGCTATTGATGTTTCAGTAATGAAAGTAATAAAAGGATTTATAAAAAAATGTGAAGAGGATAATATAAAAATAATTATTTCAAATATTCAAAGTCAACCTTATAAAGCTTTATTAAAAGCAGGTTATGTACAAAAAATAGGAGAAGATAATTTTGTTCCTAATATACATGTAGCTCTTGAAAGAGCAAAAAATTTGAAATAAAAAAAAGGAGTTGTTACTTATTGTAACAGCTCCTTTAGTTTCTATTATTATTTTATTTTATTGAATAATAATTTTTTACCATTAATAGTTTTTAAAATTAATTGATCATTTTCAAAGTTAAATGAATTAACTTTACTTAAATCATCAAGATAATTAATTTCAGCATTCATTGCTTTAGTAGGACCACTCATCATAGTAGAACCAATTGCACTAAATTTTAGGTTGTTTCCTTCAACTTGATATTTACCAAAGTAATTATTAACTCCTGAATATCCAAAGAAATTATCCTCTGCAAATTCAATAGAAATCTTATAATCCTTAGAAGAAGAAGCTAAAGAATAACTTTTTCCTAGAAAATCTTGATTAGGTAATTTTCTTAAAGAAGAACATCCTATTAAAGATAAACCTAAAATAATAGATAATAAAACTTTTTTCATATATCCTCCTAGTATTAATTTTTTTTATTAAGTTTATATATAAATAAACTAGATATTATTATTAAGACAATGCTAATTACATGGGGAGCTCTAAATCCATAAAACATTAAATCTTCAGCTCTAAAGAAACTAACAAATATTCTAATAATACTATAAATGATAATATAACTACACCATAAAGTTCCAGTTTTATAATTTTTCTTTCTTAAGAAAAACCAAAGAAATAAAACTCCAATTAAATTTAAGACTAATTCATATAACATGGCAGGATGTAATGGTAGATTAGGAAACTCAGTACCTGCAGGGGAAGAATTAGGAAAAACTAATCCCCAAGGAACAAGTTCTTTAAATTTACCTTTATCCATAACAGATAAAGCATTATATTGATTGAACCATTCATAGAATCTAGGCTTTAGAGTGAAGATATATTTTAAGGGAGTAAAAGTGGGTACTCCATAAATTTCTCCGTTCATAAGATTTCCAATTCTACCAATAGCTTGTCCTAAAAGAAGAGGAGTAGCAGCGCAATCCCCTAAAAGTAAAGGATTAATTTTTTTAAAATATCCATAGATACAAGTTCCAATTATTCCTCCTAAAATACCACCGTGAATTGCCATTCCTCCCTTCCAAACAGCGAAAATATCGTTAGGAAAAGCAAGATAATAATCTAAATTAAAAAGAACATAGTATGTACGTCCTCCAATTAATCCAGAAATCATAGCAATGAAGGCATAGTTTTCTATGGTTTCAGGTGAAATTCCCTTTTTCTGCCCATATTTTTTTGCAATTTCTATTCCAAGTAAGAAAGATATTGCATACATAAGACCGTAGTAAGTTATTTTTATTTTTCCAAGTGAAAAAAGTATAGGGTTCATGTTTTCTCCTTTAAAATTTATTAGTATTTATGTTTAATTCACTCTAGATTATATCATTTTATGAGTAATAAATAAATTATTTAAAAAAAATAATAGAAAAATATTGTAAAAAAAATTAAAATGATATAGAATTTAGCTAGGTAAAAGGAAACGTATTTTTTTATACTATAAAGGGGGATTAGATGAATTTGAGAAAAATAATAGGAGAAGATATATATTGGATAGGGATAAATGATAGAAAGACACAAAGATTTGAAAATTATTTACCACTACCTTATGGTGTAACATATAATTCTTATTTAATAGATGATGAAAAAGTTTGCTTAGTGGATACTGTTGAAACAGGAGCTAGTGCAGAATTTTTAAAGAAAATAAAACATGTAATAGGAGATAAAAAAATAGATTACTTAATAGTTAATCATATGGAACCAGATCATTCTGGAGCTATGGGAGAAATTATGGAAATGTTCCCAGAAATCAAAATAGTAGGAAATATGATGACTTTAAGAATGATAAAAGCTTTTTATCATGATTTTGATGAAAATAAATTTAAATGTGTAAAAGAAGGGGAAGAATTAGATTTAGGAAAACATAAATTAGTTTTTGCTACAATTCCAATGGTACACTGGCCAGAATCAATGGTAACTTATGATGCAACTTCTAAGATATTATTCTCAAATGATGCCTTTGGTGGATTTGGAGCATTAAATGGTGGAATTTTTGATGATGAAGTTGAATTTGATGATTTCAAAGATGAAATGAGAAGATACTATGCAAATATAGTTGGAAAATACGGAATGCAAGTAAATAAAGCTATTTCTAAATTAGCTCCATTAGAAATCAAATATATTTGTCCATCTCATGGTCTTTTATGGAAAGAAAAAGTAGAAACTGTTATAAAACTTTATTCTGATTGGGCTAGCTTTATTCCAGAAGAAAAAGGAGTTGTAATAGCTTATGGAACAATGTATGGAAATACAGAAAAAATGGCTGAAATAATAGCAAAGGAATTATTTGATTCTGGAGTGAAAAATGTAAAAATTTATGATGTTTCTAAAACAGATTCATCAATAATTATTAGTGATATTTGGAAATATCAAGGTCTTATATTAGGTTCTTGTGCTCATAATAATGCAGTATATCCAAAAATGTTACCTGTGATAGAAAAATTAAAAAATTACGGGCTTAAAAATAGATATTTAGGAATATTTGGAAATATGATGTGGAGCGGTGGAGGAGTTAAAGCTTTAGAATGTTTTGCAAATGAAGTAAAAGGAATCGAACAAATTGGAGAATCTGTTGAGGCTAAAGGAGCTCCAGATGAAGAGATTGTAAATAGATTAAAAAAATTAGCTAAAGAAATGGCTGATAAAATTTTAGCATAAAAGAGAGGGTTATTAGATGTATATAGTTTTTGATGTAGGGAATACTCACATGTGTACTAGCATATTAAGAAATGATGGATTTGTTTTGGAGACTTTTAGAAAATCAACTGATGAAAAGACTACAGAGGATGAATTTTATACTTTTTTTAAAAGTATGCTTGAGGTTAATGAAATTAAAATAGATGAGATTAAAGGAATGATGGTTTCATCTGTGGTACCTATGGTAACTCAAATGTTAAAATATTTTGCAAAAAAATATTTTGATATTGATATTTTTGTAGTAGATATTAATAAGAAATTACCATTTACATTTGAAGAGGGAAATAATCCTAAAGGTATGGGGCCAGATAGGATAATAGATATAGTACAAGCTTTAAAGGAATATCCAGATAGAAATTTAATTATATTTGATTTTGGGACAGCTACAACTTATGAGGTCTTAAAAAAGAATGTTTATGTTGGTGGAGGAATATTTCCTGGAATAAGAACAACATTTAATGCTTTATTTGGAAGAACAGCTAGATTACCAAAGGTTGACTATTGTGAAATTGATACTGTTTTAGGAAAAGATACAGTGGAACAAATTCAAGCAGCAATATTTAACGGCTATATAGGTCAGGTAAAATATTTAATTGAAAAAATAAAAGAAGAATTAGGTGAAGATTGTTTTGTTATAGCCACAGGAGGTCTTAGCAAAATAATGGGTGAAAAAATTAAAGAAATAGATGTTTGTAGTTCAAAATTAAGTATTAGAGGAATATATACTCTATATAAAATGAATTTAAAGTAAATATAAAAGCCTTGGTAAAAACCAAGGCTTTTTCATTAAAATAATAATCCAAGATAATAAATATAAGAATTTTCAATATGTTCTTCAAAAGCTTTAATAGCTTCTTCTTTTTTACCATCTAAAATTAAATCGATAATGTGAATATGTTCGTCATTAGATGTAAAAATTCTTTCCATGCTTCTTTTATCAAAAGAAAGTTTTCTAACTCTAATAAGATGTTCAAATGTTGTTTTCATCATAGACTGTACAAAAACGTTGTCAACAGAATTTAAAAAATATAGATGAAAATCGTTATCTAATTTATCTCTATCTTCTTGAGATAAAGAATTGTAGGCTTCAAATCTTTTCTTAAAAATTTTTAATTTTATTTCTGAAAGATTTGGGAAAGCCATTCTTACAATAACAGGCTCAAAATTTTTCCTCGCTTGGAAAATATTATTTAACATAGTTTCATCAACTTCTGTTACAAACATTCCTTTTCTTGGAAGACTTGTAATCCAAAGTTCAGATTCTAGTCTTGCCAGTGCTTCTCTTATAGGTGTTCTACTTACATCAAGTAATTCACTTAGCTTTTTTTCTTCTAAATAATCACCAGGTCTAAATTCAACATCCATAATTTTATGCTTAATAAGGTCATAGGCCTTTTCTTTTAAATTTAAGTAACCTTCCATAATTTCCTCCTCTAAAATACAGTCTTTTCTAAAAAAGACTACTCTTAGTATACAATTAAAAAATAAAAGTATCAAGGAAAAATTTTAAAAATATAGAAGAAATTTTAATAATATGATAAAATTATAATATAAAATTTAAGGAAAGGTGAAAAGTGAAGGATAAAAATATAAGATTAATAGTGACGGATTTAGATGGGACTTTTGTTAACAAAAGTAAAGAAGTTACAAAAACAAATAGAAAAGCAGTAAATTCCTTAATAGAAAAAGGGCTAGAATTTGTAGTAGCTTCTGGAAGAGATTATACAAGTATAAAGGATATAACTAAGGATATTAAGAAGATAAGATATCATATTTGTTTGAACGGGGCTAAGATTTATAAAAATGATGAAATAATATATCAAAAAACTGTAGATAAAGATATTTGTTTTGATATATTGAAAAAAGCTACAGAAATGAATATAAATTATAGTGGTACAGCAGGAAAAGATATATGTTATTCTCAACTGGATACTGAATATTATAAAGAATTTTCTCTTGAGGAAAAAAACTTTAATTTTATTTCAAATGAGGATAAGAAAAATATAGTTGCCAAAGATTTTGAAAAGATGGTTTTTTATGGAGATTTGGATCATTTAAAAATTTTAAGAGATTATGTTGAAAATAAATATTCTTCAGTAGTAAATGTTTTTGTCTCTGGGGATAGAATAATGGATATTGTTAATATTGAATCTAATAAAGGAAATGCACTTAAGATAGTATCAAAAGATTGCGGAGTTTCTCTAGATGATGTAATAGCTTTTGGAGATAATGAAAATGACTTAGCTATGTTAGAAGAGGCAGGTTTAGCTGTAGCTGTTAAAAATGCAAAGGAAATAGTAAAGAAAAGAATAGAAGAAATAACAGATTCCAATGAAGAAAGTGGAGTTGGAAATTACTTGAACAAATATTTTAAATTATAAATTACTAGGAGGGAAAATGAAATTTATTTCATGGAATGTTAACGGAATTAGAGCTTGTGTAAAAAAGGGATTTTTAGATTTCTTCAGTGAGGCAGATGCAGATATATTTTGTCTTCAAGAAACTAAATTACAAGCAGGACAAATAGATTTAGAATTAGAAGGGTATCATCAATATTGGAATTATGCAGAAAGAAAAGGATATTCAGGTACAGCTTTATTTACAAAGGTAAAACCTATTGAAGTAACTTATGGAATGGGAATAGAAGAGCATGATAAGGAAGGAAGAATAATAACTGCAGAATACGAAGATTTTTATTTTGTAACTATTTATACTCCAAATTCAAAAACAAAATTAGAAAGATTAGATTATAGAATGATTTGGGAAGATGAATTCAAATCATATTTAAAAGGATTAGAAAAAACTAAACCTGTTGTTTTTTGTGGAGATTTAAATGTAGCTCATAAAGAAATAGATTTAAAAAACCCAAAAGCAAATAGAAAAAATGCAGGATTTACAGATGAAGAAAGAGGGAAATTTGATAATTTAGTTAATGATGGATTTATAGATACTTTCCGTTATTTCTATCCTGATGCAATAGAAAGATATTCTTGGTGGTCATATAGATTTAATGCAAGATCAAGGAATGCAGGCTGGAGAATAGATTATTTCATGGTTTCAGAATCTTTAGCTGATAAATTAGAATCAGCAGAAATTCATAGTGAAATATTAGGTTCAGATCATTGCCCAGTTGAAGTTATTATAAAATAATTAAATTAAAAAGCAGCATTTTTTTCATGCTGCTTTTTTTTATTTCACACATGTTTTTTTATTAAGATATAATCTAAATAATTCTGAAACAACAAGGAAACCTAAAATTATAGCTCCGCAAACAATAAGTGTTTCAGCTCCTTTTTTTAAGGCCATAGAGTATTTTTTATTTATAAGATAAAACATAGTATAATAAGCTCCTCCTCCAGGAACAAGTGGAGTTAATGTTGGAATTAATGCAGAGGTTATGGGAGTTTTAAAATAGATAGCTATTAGTTGTGAAACAAAAGTTATCCAAGCTCCAGCTAAAAAGAAAGAAATTCCAATAGAAAATCCAAGTTTAGTTGTAAATAAATATATTATCCACCCAATAGCTCCACCGATAGCAGACCAAAATGCAATTTTTCCACGGACATTAAATATAATTGTAAATCCAACAACACTTAAGATAGAAAAGATAAATTGAGTTATCAATATATAACACCTCCCATGAAAGTAAATATTTTAAAAACAAGTCCAACTCCCACAGAAAGTGAAGCGGCTACCATAATAACTTCCATTAATCTAGAACTTCCTGCCATTAAATCTCCAGCAATAAAATCTCTCATTGCATTTGCAAAGGCTAGTCCAGGAACTAATATCATAAGACAAGCAATAATAATAATTGAAGTTTTTTCAGTATATCCAAGATAAGTAGCAACACATGCAACAGTTGTACATGCAGCGCTTCCTGCAATATTTACTAAAACTCCATTAATTTTATATTTATTAAAAAAGGAAGTAGCAAGGCTTAGGAAAAATCCTCCAAAGGCACCAACAATTGCTTCTGACTTTCCTCCACCAAAAACAATTCCAAATGACATTCCAACAATAACACATCCAATTACATATCTATGAAATTCTAAGAAGTAATTATCATTTACTTTAGTCATTTCTCTATAAAAATCTTTATAACTATAATTTTCTATATTATTAATGAGGTTATTTACAAGATGAAGTTTTTGAATATTCAAATCTCTAGAGTTTATTCTAGTGACTTTAGAACGATACTCTTTATCTCTTCCTGAAAGAGATACAACGATACAAGTTAATGTAGAAAAAGTTTCAACTTCGTATCCAAAATTTTTACCAATGGTACAAATTATTTCTTCAGTTTTATAGACTTCTGCTCCATTTTTTAGGTATAATTTTCCAACAAAAGATACAAGTTCCAAAACTTCATATTCACTGCATTTGCATCCCATAAATTCCTCCAATTAATTACGACTTTATTACACCTAAATTATATCAAAAAATAAATTACAATACTATAAAATAATTGTGAAAGTGTATTAAAACACTAAATAATATTGACTAATTAGATAAAAAAGGTTATTATAATGGGAGGTAAGCAGGTGGGCGACTTTAACAACCCATATAGCTTGCTATTTTTTTTTGTTAAATAAGGAGTAGAAATGAAAAAGATGGACAATAAATTTATTAAATCCCTAGTGATTTTAGCCATACCGATAATATTACAAAATTTAATTACAGCATCATTAAATTTGCTAGACAATATAATGATTGGACATTTAGGAGTTAGTGAGATAGCATCTATTGGTCTTGCAAATCAATATTATTTGATATTTTTTATGACTGTTACTGGATGTGCATTTGGTTCTGGTATATTTATGTCACAATTTTGGGGAAGGAAGGATATAAAAAGTATAAAAAAATATTTGGGGATAGCAATAATATCTTCAGTTGGTTTTTCTATATTATTTGCTTTAGTAGCCTTTATATATCCGGAATATATAATTAAAATTTTCACAGATGATATACAGGTAATAAATTTAGGAGTGGGATATTTAAAATTTGTTGCTTTAAGTTATATATTTACAGCTTTATCTGTTACAATTCAAACTTGTCTTAGAAGTACAGGACAAACAGCTCTTCCAATGAAAGGAAGTATAATTGGATTAGTTTTTAATGGTAT
Source organism: Fusobacterium sp. JB019 (assembly GCA_030673965.1). NCBI lineage: Bacteria > Fusobacteriati > Fusobacteriota > Fusobacteriia > Fusobacteriales > Fusobacteriaceae > Fusobacterium > Fusobacterium sp. JB019. The sequence goes on from JAUTCN010000002.1 coordinate 47,044, forward strand.
TTTAAATTATATATTTATTTTTGGTAAATTAGGGGTACCTGCTATGGGTGTTTCTGGTGCTGCAATAGGTACAACTTTTTCAAGATTTTTTGAATTATCATATTTAATATACATGATTTATTCTAAAGATAATATAATTAAATCAACATTTAAAGAAATGTTTGGTTTTTCAAGTTTTATGTTAAAATCTTATATTAGAAAAGCAAGCCCTGTAATTGCAAATGATTTTCTATGGATAATGGGAATGACTTTTTATTCTAAAGCTTACGCATTACTAGGAACAGAATCAATTGCCACAATGCAAATAGCTCTTATTATGAATAATTTATTTTTAATTTGCGGGCAAGGAATTGCTATAGCAGCAGCAATAATGATAGGAAATAATATTGGGGAAGGAAAAGCTTTTTTAGAAATAAAAAAAGATGCATATAATATTTCTATATTTACAATAGTAATAGGAATAATTATAGGAATAATATTTTTTATAGTAGCTCCTTATGTAATGCTTTTATTTAATGTAACTCAGTCAGTTAAAGAAGATGTAATTTTTATAATAAGAACTATGTCAGTAGTTCTTCCACTTAGATTTTTTGGAGTCTTACAAATTATAGGAACATTTAGAAGTGGAGGGGATGTTTTATATGCTATTTATACAGAAATGATGAGCTTATGGGTAGTAGGTATTCCTTTAGCTTTCTTTTCAGCAATATATTTAAAAGTGGATATAAGAATTGTATATATGTTTGTTTGTGCAGAAGATATAGCAAAAATATTCTTTATTATACCTAGATTAAAATCAGGAAAATGGATAAAAGTTATAATATAATAAAGCTCCCTAGGGAGCTTTATTTAATTATTCATCATTTTCTTCTTTTATATTAGCCTCAATATAGATATTATTTGCCATTTGTTTCATAACTTTTTTAGCAACTTTTAAATCTTCTTGAGAAATATTTTGAGTAAGTATTTCACTACTTTTTAGAAGGATATTTATGATATCATTTTTTATTGTTAGTCCTTTTTTAGTAATATAAAGATTATGAATCCTTTTGTTTTCTGGATTTTTTATTTTATAAACATAATCATTAGCAATTAGTTCTTTAATTGCTTTGGCAACTTCAGATTTTCTAATTTTTAAATTCTCAACAATATCTTCTTGGCAGATTCCTTCATTATGATAAAGTTCTACTAAAACTTTAAATTCATGTCTTTTTATATTATAAGGGGTTACTTTTTTATAAATATAATTAAATAAATATCTTGAAGTAACATCAATATATTTACCTATTGAAACATTTCCTGTGATAAATTTCATATCCATATAGATCTCCTTTTCAAATTGTTTCTTACTATAAAGTATATCAAATTATGACAGAATTTATAATTTATTTTATTCAAAAATAGAAATTTTATTTTTGGAAAGCTTAAATAGTGTAATTGACAGTAATATTCCAATTAAAATAAAAGAAAATATAAATGGAAATTTTATTAAATTATTATTAAGACATTTTGCTGTAAAATTTATTGATAGAGGTGATAAAAATTGTCCAAAGTACATACTGCTGTTAACTAATGCCATGGCAAAAGTACTGTTTTTATGTGAAGTATATTTTCCTGTAGTCACAAAAATTAAAGGAAGTATAATTCCTAGGCCAATACCAATAAAAATTAAAGAAAAAACTATTTTTATTATAGAATTAGATATTGTTAGCAATAAGAATCCAATAAACATAGTTGTTAATGAAAAAGTTAAAGTGTATTTTTTAAAATAATTTGAGAAAGTATGGAAAAAAATTCCAATTACAAAAGAAGTTAAATTTAATGTAGAAATGATAATCCCTGATATACGTGCATCTCCTAATTGCATATTTTTTATAATTATAGATATGTTAGTTGGAACAGAATAAAAAACAATATTAACTATTCCTATTAGTAACATTAATAGATATATATTTTTATTTAAAGGAGAAATTTTATTGTATTTTTTAGCTTCATGTTTTTGATGCTCTGGTAAATTAAAAATTATCATAAATAATGTAAAAAAGGCAATTCCATAAACACCAAATGAGAATCTCCAGTTAATAGAGGTTAATACACCAGCTGAAATTATTGCAATAACAGCTCCTAAATTATTTACTGCCATAGCATATCCCATCATTTTGTTTCGTTCGGCACCTTTGAAAAAATCTATAATTAATCCTGTTGAAAGAGGAAGAATTAATCCAACTCCAATACCTAAAAGAGCTCTGAAAAGAAATAAAACATAAATATTTTTAGCAAATCCACCTCCAAGACCACCTATAATATAAATGCTAACTCCCACGATTAATAGAGATCGTTTTTTTATTTTGCCTGTTAATTTTCCTGAGATTATACTAGATGGAATAATCATAAGAGAAGAAATTGTTAGAATCATTTTTATAAATAAATCTGTAGAATTATTAAAAGTTTCGCTTATGTTTCCAAGAGCTGGAGCTATAGCTGCTCCAGACATGATAAGTAATATAGAAATGGAAAGTATGGATAATTTTGTTTTCATGAAGATTCTCCTTTTAGTATAATTATTTAGTGTTAATATTATTTAATAATATCTTGCCAAAGAGGGGACTTAAATATACCTTCTTTAGCTTCTTTTTCAAGTTCTAGAAATAAGTTCCAAGGGACAGCATAAGTTAATAAATCTTTTGGTAAAATATTTTGTATAGTTTTTCTGGCAGCTAGATCAATCATTCCTAATACAGCTTTAGGATTATTACTTTCTCCTTCTTTAAAAACATAGGCTCCTATCATTTGACATGCTGCTCCTTGAGGAGTTATTGTTTCATTAATTCCTTTTCTGATAGATCCTGTAAGGGTAATAAGAGCTGTTAGCTGAAGAGGATTTACATTAAAGATTACAGATTCTGGAATTTCATCTTTTTTTAAATCTTTTAAAGGTTTTAAAATTACATATTTTTCTGGCCAATTATAAATAGGTAATTCTTCTGTAATCCATTTATAAGCTTTTTCTCTTGTCTTTTGAAACCGTTCTCCTTCAATAAGTTTTTTTCTAACATGAGGATTAGCTTGCTCAGCTATTTTTCTATATTCTTCAGGATTTTTAGCGTCTTCAATTCCTTTAGAGAAAAAAGCTGAAAAAGTTTCATATCCTCCCATATTATTAGAATAACCTGATCCAAATCCTAATCCAGCTTTAGCACCTGGGCATCCGTAGGTTTCACGATCAAAAACTGCAATTTTACTATTTTTAGTAACTTGTGCATAAAGAGACATTATACATACATATTTTTCTGGTTGGGCTTGAATAGAATTTTTAGGTTTTTCATTACTTCTTAAAAGAACCACAGTTTCTAAATATGGTTTTAAACAATTAACAATATTACTGTTCATAAATTTTCCCTCCTGTATAGTTTCGATTAGAAACTATTATACATGACAGAGCTTAAATAATCAATATTTTTTTATTTCTTTTTAGAATTAATACAAAAAAAAGGAATTAGATATTAACTTAATTCCTTTTTATATTTAAAGTGAAGTATATAATTAAAATTTTTAATTGTTGAAAGAAGAAACCATAATAGCTTTTATTGAATGAAGTCTATTTTCAGCTTGATCAAAAACAACAGAGTTTTCACTTTGAAAAACCTCATCTGAAACTTCAAGTTCTTTTGTTCCAAATTCTTTGAAAATTTCATTTCCTATATCAGTTTCTAAATCATGAAAAGCAGGAAGACAATGTAAGAATATAGCATCATTTTTAGCATAAGACATTGCTTTTTCATTTACTTGATAAGGCTTTAAAGAAGCAATTCTTTTTTTCCAAGTTTCCTTTGTTTCTCCCATTGAAACCCAAACATCTGTATAAATAGCATCTACATCTTCTAATCCTTTTTCAACTGAATCAGTGAAAGTTAAATTAGCATTTGTTTTTTCAGATATTTTAGAACAAATATCTATTAAATTTTTTTCAGGAAATAAATCTTTAGGAGCAACAATTCTAAAATCTAATCCTAGTTTAGCAGCACCTACCAAAAGTGAGTTAGCTACATTATTTCTTCCATCTCCAATATATGCTAATTTAACACCTTTAAGTTTTCCTTTGTGTTCTTTAATAGTTAGAAAATCTGCAATTATTTGAGTAGGATGATAACTATCAGTAAGTCCATTCCAAACAGGAACTCCAGAATAAAGAGCTAAATCCTCAACACTTTCTTGTTTATAACCTCTATATTGAATACCATCAAACATTCTTCCAAGTACTTTAGCAGTATCTTTAATAGATTCTTTTTTTCCAATCTGACTTCCTGAAGAATCAAGATATGTGGTATTAGCCCCTTGATCTGAAGCTGCAACTTCAAAGGCACATCTAGTTCTAGTTGAAGTTTTTTCAAATATAAGAGCAATATTTTTTCCAACTAATGTTTTTTCTTCCATACCTAATTTTTTATCTTTTTTTAATTTAGCTGATAAATTTATTAAATTATTAATTTCTTCTTGTGTAAAATCTAGTAATTTTAAAAAATGTTTTTTATTCATCTTTTCCCTCCAGTAATATTAAAATTCTTTTATAGTTTCTTCTAAAAGTTCAGCAGCTTTATCCAGTTCTTTGTAAGTAACATTTAAAGGTGGAAGTAATCTAACTGTATTATTTCCAGCTCCAACTAATAAGAAATGTTTTTCAAAAGCTTTTTTTACAAAGTCACCAACCTTTATTTTATCTTTTAATTTTAGACCAAGTAAAAGGCCCATTCCATTTATATTTTCAAATAATTCATATTTTTCAATTAACAAATTAATTTTTCCTTTGAAATAAGAACCTTTTTTATTAACTTCAGCTAAAATATTATTTGAAGTTAATTGATCCACAACAGTATTTGCAACTGAGCAAGCTAGGGGATTACCTCCGAAAGTTGATCCGTGATCTCCTGGTTTTAGTGTGTCAGCAGCTTTTTTTCCAACAAGAACAGCTCCAATTGGAAATCCACCTCCAAGACCTTTAGCAACAGTTATAATATCAGGAGTTACAGAAAATTTTTGGTAGGCAAAGAATGTTCCAAGTCTACCTATTCCACATTGAACATCATCAGTTATAAGTAGAGCATTATTTATATCACATAAATTTTTAACTGTTTGTAAAAATTCAGGATCTATTTCAATTATTCCACCTTCTCCTTGTATAAGTTCAATAATTACACCGCAAACTGTTCTATCAAACTTAGCATAAAAATCTTTTATATTATTAAATTCACATTGGACAGTTCCACCTAGGATAGGCTTATATGGAGTTTGATATTTTTCTTGTCCAGTTACAGAAAGAGCTCCTAAAGTTCTTCCATGAAAAGAGTTTTTCATATAAAGTATTTTGTTTTTATCCTTAGAGAAGTTTTTACCAAATTTTCTAGCTATTTTTAAAGCTAATTCATTTGCTTCTGTTCCACTATTACAGAAAAACACCTTGTCTAAATCTCCAAGTTTGTTTAATTTATCAGCAAGATTTAATTGCTTATCATTCCAATAAAGATTTGATATATGCATAAGAGTTTCACTTTGGTTTTTTATAGTTTTTACAATTTCAGGATTACTATGTCCTAAACAGTTTACAGCAATTCCAGAAACAAAATCGAAATATTTTTCATTATTTATATCATAAAGATAAACACCCTTTCCCTTTGTAAATATAGCATCAAATCTATTATATGTATTTAAAACATTGTTAGTATTCATTAAATTCCTCCCTTTAATTTTTTATAATTGTAGTTCCAGTATTTGAATTTGTAAATAATTCAAGAAGTAGTGAGTGATCAAGATTTCCATCAATTATATGAACATGGTCAACTCCATTTTTTAAAGAAGATAGACATGCTTCAACCTTTGGAATCATTCCATCTGTAATAATTTTATTTTCAATAAGAGTCTTTGCTTCATGATAGTTTAAAGATTCTATTTTAGAAGAATAATTATTAATATCAGTCATTATTCCAGGAGCATTTGTAATAAATATAAATTTATGAGCTTTTAGTTTACTAGCAATTGAGCTAGCAGCATAATCAGCATTTATATTATAAGTATTTCCATTATTATCAATCCCAATGCTTGAAATAACAGGGATATAATCCTCTTTTATAAGTGTATATAAAATTTTAGGATTAATATCTAAGATTTCCCCTACATTTCCAATATCAATTTTTTCATTATTATCAATTATATATTTTTTTTCTGCCAGAATAAGGTTACTGTCTTTTCCACTTAGTCCAATTGAGTTTCCACCATATTTATTGATTAAAGAAACTAGGTTTTTATTAACTTTTCCAGATAAAATCATTTCAACTATTTCCATAGTTTCGTCATCAGTTACCCTGTTTCCTTTTAAGAAAACAGAATCTTTATTTAATTTTTTTAGCATCTTATTAATATCAGGTCCACCTCCATGAATAACAACTGGATGACTTCCTAATTTTTTTAAAAAGATAATATCTTTTATAAACTCATGTTTTTTATTTTCATTTACTAAAGCATTACCACCATATTTAATAACTATAATTTTTCCAACCAGATTATTAATATGAGGAATAGCTTCAATAAAGGCATTAGTTTTAATTTCTTTTTTTTCCATAATTTCTCCTTTTATGAACGATAAGAACCGTTTATTTTTACATATTGATAGCTAAGGTCGCATCCCCATGCTTTAGCATTATATTTTCCATCTTTTAAATCAACTAAAATATTTATTTCATCTTCTTTTAAAATTTCTTTAATATGATCTTCATTAAATGGGACTCCAGCTCCATTTTTAACAACTTGCATAGAATTTTCATTTGCGTTTAAATGGATATCAATGTTTTCTATATTAAAATCAGCTTCAGAATATCCAACAGCACATAAAATTCTTCCCCAGTTAGCATCTTCTCCAAAGAAAGCACATTTAGTTAAATTAGAAGTTATTATAGATTTTGCAACTAATTTAGAATCTTTTTTTGTTTTCCCGTTTAATACAGAAACTTCTAAAAGTTTAGTAGCTCCTTCTCCGTCCTTTGCAATTAATTTAGCTAAAGTTTTATTAACATAATCAAGAGCATCTTTAAATATTTTTAAATCTTCATTTTCACTATCTATTAATTTATTTTTAGCAGCTCCATTTGCCATAATAATACACATATCATTAGTACTAGTATCTCCATCAACAGATATCATATTGAAAGTATTGTCCACACTTTCTTTAAAGATTTTTTTTAGTAATTCTTTTGAAATATTAATATCTGTAAATAAATTTCCAAGCATAGTTGCCATATTAGGATGAATCATACCTGATCCCTTTGCAATTCCAGAAAGAGTAACTGTTTTGTTATCAATTTCCATTTGAACTGTAACTTGTTTAGGGAAGGTATCAGTTGTAAGTATTGCTAAGGCAGCGTCATTTCCTCCATCCTTTGATAATTTTGTACAAATATTATTTATTCCAGAAGTTATTTTATCCATTGGAAGAGGAAGACCAATTATTCCAGTTGATTGAACAAGTACTTCTTTTGGTGAGATATTTAAATTTTTACTAACAAGTTCAGTCATTTTAATAGCATCTTCATATCCATTTTCTCCGTTACATGCATTGGCGTTTCCACTGTTTATTATTAAAGCTTGAGTGTTTGTATTTTCTATATTAGTCATACTTAAAATAACAGGTGCAGCCTTTACTTTATTTTGTGTGAAAGCTCCAGCAGCTATTGATTGTTCTTCACTATAAATTAAACATAAGTCTTTTTTTCCACTTTTTTTAAGGCCACACGATATTCCTGCAGCTTTTATTCCTTTAACTGTTGTAATAGATGCGTCTTTTAAAATTTTCATATGTTTCTCCTTTTTATATATTCATGCCCAAATACGTTAGGCCTTCAAATTCATTAAAATTAAATAAAATATTCATGTTTTGAACTGCTTGACCTGCAGCTCCTTTTATTAAATTATCAATAGCTGAAATAACTATTATTTTATTTGTTCTAGGATCAATTTTTAAACTGATATCACAGAAGTTACTTCCCTTTACAAATCTTGTTTCTGGAAGATAATCTAGAACTCTAACAAAATAACTAGAGTTATAAAACTCTTTATAAATTTTTAAAATATCCTCTAAAGATTTAGAAACTTTTAAACTAGCATATGATACTGCTAAAATTCCACGGTTCATAGGAACAAGATGTGGTGTAAATAAAGTTTTTATTTCTTTGTTTCCAATTAAAGAAAGTTCTTGTTCTATTTCAGCAGTATGTCTATGAGTTCCAACTCCGTAAGCTTTTATAGATTCATTACATTCACAAAATAGGCTTCCTGTTTTTAAAGATCTACCAGCTCCAGAAACTCCTGACTTAGCATCAATTATAATGGAATTAAGATCAATTAAATTATTTTTAACTAAAGGAGCAAGAGCTAGTAAACTAGCAGTTGCATAACATCCAGGATTAGCAATTATTTTTGCTTTTTGTATTTCTTCCTTTGATTTTAATTCAGGTAAACTATATATAGAGTCCTTGATTAGTTCAGGGAAATTAAATTTTATTTTATACCAATTGGAGAAAATTTCAGGATCAGTTAATCTAAAATCAGCTCCAAGATCAATTACTTTAACATTATTTTCTACAGCTAATTTTACTAAATTAGCAGATTTTCCATGAGGAAGAGCTAAAAATAAAACATCAATATTTTTAAGATTTTTAGAAGCTTCTTCAGGGGATATAAGTTTAGAGTCCAACCTGTATTTAAAGTTAGGATAAATTTCACTAAATTTTTCACCAAAATAGCTATTAGAAGCCATAAATTCAATTTTTACAAATTTGTGGTTTACTAGTAACCAAACAAGTTGTTGCCCTGCATATCCAGTAGCTCCAATGATTCCTACTTTTAACATTTTAACCTCCTACAAAAAAAACCAGTGATTTAGATATTATTCTAAATACACTGGTTCAAATAAAAAAAGCCAACATAAGGGAATGTTGGCAAAACAAATCTAATAATTTTGTTAATTATAAAAAAGTAAATTAAAAAATTATGACGTTAATCGAACATTCAGAATAATAGTTTTATTATGTTTAGTCATTATCCTGAAATTCCTTAGTAACATCATGTTTTCCTCCTTTTAATTTATTTGATTAGGATATTAACACAAAAAGATTATCCTGTCAACAAAAAAATAAATTAAAGGAGAAAAAACAAATTAATTAAGTGATTTTATAAAGGTTTCAAAGGCGTTATTTCCATTGATATCATTTTTGAAAACTCCTGCATTTTCAAGAACTTTAGAAAAGATTAAGCCTATTTCTTCCTGTAAGATATTTTCAATATTATTTTTATTTAACTTGTTATTATATTTTTTTAATAAAGTTTCACACCATTTAACGTGTTTTGAAACTTTTGTATTATTTTTTATTAAATTAATCGAATCATTTTTAAGTAAAAGTTCCATAAGAATTGAAATTTCTTCCTTTAATCTTCCTGGTAAAACAGCAAGTCCCATAACTTCAATAAGTCCAATATTTTCTTTTTTTATATGATGAAGTTCTTCATGGGGATGAAATATTCCTAAAGGATATTTTTCAGATGTTCTATTGTTTCTTAAAACAAGATCTAACTCATATTCATCATCTTTTTTTCTTGCTATTGGAGTTATTGTATTGTGAGGAGTCTCATTTGAAAAAGCTAAGATATCACATTTAGGATCTGAATAATTTTTCCATTTTATAAAGATTTTATTAGCTAATTCTATTAGAGCTTTTTTATCTTTTCCTCTAAGTCTTATAACACTCATAGGCCATTTTACTTTTTCAACTTGAATATTTTCATAATTTTTTATAGTAAAAGTTTTTTCTTTAGAAGCTATTGCCATTGGAAAATCATGACATCCCCCTTGGAAATGTTCATGGCTTAATATAGAACCTCCGACGATAGGTAAATCAGCATTTGAACCAATGAAATAATGAGGGAAGATATCTATAAAATCAAATAATTTTTCAAAAGTATCTTTATTTATTTTCATAGGATTATGTTCTCCAGAAAGAACAATGCAATGCTCATTATAATATACATATGGAGAATACTGTAAGAACCAAGCTTCATTTTCTAAACTTATTGGAATTATCCTATGATTTTGTCTTGCAGGATGATTTAGATTTCCTGAATATCCAACATTTTCTTTACAAAGAAGACATTTTGGATAAGAAGAAGATTTAATAAGTTTAGCCTTTGCTATATCCCTTGGATCTTTTTCAGGTTTAGAAAGATTAATAGTTATTTCTAAATTTCCATATTCTGTTTTAGATAGCCAGTGAAGATTTTTTTCTATTCTATCCATTCTTATATAATTTGTATTTTGAGAAAACTCATAATAATTACTAGTGGCTAATTTTGGTGAAACTTCATAGTCTTTTTTAAATTTTTTGGTTATGTCACTTGGTTTTAAAATAAATTCTCCCATTATTTTAGTATCAAATAAATCTCTCTGGCTAGTAGTATCTTCTATTAGTTTATTTTCCACAGCGAAATCACAAATTTTATTTAAAATTTTATGGATAGGTTTTTTTTCAAATATTATTGGTTGTAAAGAACTTATGTCTATAGAGTCTATTTTCAAAATATTATAAACTTTATTTCTAAAATAAGAGAAATCTTCTTTTTCAATAAAATTAACATGTAGGGCGTAGTCTAGTAAGTTTTCAATTTCTAAATAAATATTTTTATTATTCACTATAAATCACCTAGCTTTTTAGAGCCATCCCCAATATTTGCAATATAAAAATCAGCAGCAAGTCCTGTTTCTTCTTTATATTTTTTTCCAACATTTTTAATAAATTCATCTATAGAATCATTTTTAACTATACTTACAGCACATCCACCAAATCCAGCTCCAGTCATTCTAGCACCAATTGTTCCAGGTTCTTTCCAAGCAAATTTTACAATAGAATCAAGTTCAAATCCAGTAACTTCATAATTATCTCTAAGGGAAATATGAGATTCATTCATCAATTTTCCAAAAGTTTCAATATCATTTTTTTTAAGTGCTTTAATACTATTTAAAACTCTTTCATTTTCACTAACAGCGTGGGTAGCTCTAAGTAATGCTTCTTCAGATTTTATAAAATGCTTAACTTCTTCAAATTCTTTTAATGAAAGATCACATAAATTATTAATATTAACATTAGAATTTTGTAAATCTTTTAAAGCTTCTTCACATGAATTTCTTCTTTCATTGTATTTAGAATCTGCAAGACCTCTTCTTTTATTAGTATTCATAATGACAATTGAAGCATTTTCAAGAGAAATAGGAGCATATTCATAGTCTAAAGTATCACAATTAAGTAAAATAGCATGATCTTTTTTTCCCATTCCCACAGCAAATTGATCCATAATTCCACAACTAACTCCTATAAATTCATTTTCAGCTTTTTGAGAATATTTAACAATATCAACCATAGGAATATTTAAATTAAAAGTTGTATTTAAAATAGTTCCCATTAAAACTTCTAAGGAAGCTGAAGAAGATAAACCAGCACCATTTGGAATATTTCCATAAAAGACGATATCTAAACCAAAAGGGATATTAAAATTATTGTCTTTTATTACTTTGATTACTCCTTTACAATAATCACCCCACACATCAGTCTTTATTAATTCATTAATATTAAAATTAATTATGTTATCCTCAGGAAAGTTAATAGAAAATAAATTAAAGTTTTGGTCTTCTCTTTTTCTACAAATAGCATAAGTACCAAAACTTAAAGCACAAGGAAAAACAAATCCCCCGTTATAATCAATATGTTCTCCAATTAAATTAACTCTTCCAGGAGTAAAATAAAACTCTTTATTTTCTAAATTTCCAAATAATTCTTGGAATTTAACAAGCATTAGATTTTTAATATCCATTTTCACCCTCCTAAATTATATATTATGTGCTTTAATTATACTTTGTGTTGAAAAAAAAACAACTTCTTTTACTAAAAAGATACCACACTTAATTAAAAAAGTTAAAAAAGTTTTAGGAATACCCTATTTTTCTTTTGACAAATATTATAAAATATATTAAAAATAGATATAAGATATTTAGGAGAGAGAGATGAAAGAGAGCGTAAGAGAGTACGAAATATTAAAAGTAATAAAAGAGAGAATGAGTATTTCTAGAATGGAATTAGCGAAGCTATTTAATCTTACTCCAGCAAGAATTTCTAAATTAATCAATAATTTATTGGAAGAAGAGATAGTTGTAGAAAAGGAAGAGGGAAGATCCACAGGTGGAAGACGCCCAATGCTTTTATCTATAAATGAAGATAAATTTAAAAATATTTTAGGAATAAATATCACAGCTAATGACAGAATATTTTTATCCATAAGTAAGATAAATGGGGACTTTATTAAAAAAATTAAAATAGATCTTTTAGAGAAAAACAAAAAAGATATGTTGAATTTTTTAGATAAGTTAATTAGAAAAAATTTAGAAAAAAATGAAAATATCGGAGTCATTGTTCTTGTTGTAACAGGTCCAGTAGATGAAGAATTTTCTAAAATTCTAATGTCTCCTCACTATGAGTGGGAAACTAATAATATTGTAAGGTATCTAGAAAGAAAATATGATTTACCCATCATTTTAGAAAATGATGTAAGAGCAATGGCTTATACAGAAAAACAAATAGGTTCTTGCAAGGAAGTTGAAAATTTTGTAATGTTAAATTTATGTCAAGGGATAGGGACTTCATCTTTTATAGATAATAAAATGTATAGAGGTTTTCATTCTATGGCAGGAGAAATAGGACACATAGTAATTAATACAAATAGTATTAGAAAATGTTCTTGTGGAAAAAGAGGATGTTTAGAGGCAGAAGCTTCAGATAAGGCTATATTAAAAAGATTAGAGTCTGAAATAAAAGTTGGGAAATATAGTATTTTAAAAGAGATATTGCAAAAAAAAGGAAAGTTAGAGATAAAAGATGTTTTATATGGAATCAAGAAGAGAGATTTTCTAGTTATAAAAGCTATTACAGAGGCTGTTGAATATATTGCTCAAGGATTAAATATTATTATTTCAATAGTGGATCCTGAAAAGATAGTTTTGGCAGGAGAGCTTTTTAAAAGTGAATTTGTAATGGAGAATATAAGGTTTTATTTAAATAAAATATCTTTAGATATTCAAAAATGTGAAATAGAAAGCACTAAATTAGGAGAAGATCTAATGTATTACTCAGCTATATCTGTAGTTAGAGAAAATTTGTTTGAGAATTTAAAATTTACAGAAAAATACATATAAAAGTTAGGTGAAAATTCATGGGAGGTATAGAAAAAAAGTATTTTGGAAAATTAAAAACAGGGGAAGAAGTATATTCTTATATTCTTAAAAATAAAGAATTAGAAGTAGAAGTTTTGGATTATGGAGGGATTATTCGGCGGATTTTAACAAAGGATAGAGAAGGGAAAGCTGAAAATATAGTCTTAAATTTTAAAACTTTAGAAGAATATGAAAATAATCCAGATTATCATTTAGGTGGAATAGTTGGAAGAAATGCAGGAAGAATAAAAGATGGAAAGCTCAAAATTAAAAATGAAATATACCAGCTTCAATTAAATAATGAGGGGAATAATTTACATGGTTATCCAGATTATTTTGTAACTAAATTATGGAAAGAGTCAAGAATTATACAAGAGGATCAACTGAAATTGATTCTTAGTAGAAAATCTCCTCATATGGAATCTAATTTTCCAGGAAATATAGATTTGAGAGTTATTTATACTTTGAAAGAAAATAAGCTAATAATAGAATATATAGGTATTCCAGATAGAGAAACCTATATGAACTTAACAAATCACACTTATTTTAATTTAAGTGGAGATGTTAAGGAGGACATTGGAAATCAAAAAATACAACTATTTTGTGATAAATATATACAAGTTGACGAATCAACTTTACCAAAAAATATTTCAAATGTAGATTTGAGCGTATTTGATTTAAGAAAAGAAACGGTGTTAAATGAAATATTAAAATCAGATAATGAACAAATAAAAATAGTTAATAACGGACTAGATCATCCCTTTATTTTTTCTAAAAAAATGAAAATAGATGGGAAGATTTTACATGAGAAAAGTGGAAGAACTATGGAGGTTAAAACAAATCAACCTGTTGTGGTTGTTTATACTGGAAATTATCTAGATGAAATATTTGAGAAAAATCATTTGGGAGTTTGTTTGGAAATGCAAGATTATCCAGATGTATTGCAATTTTTAAGTGGAAATGCAAAATTATATTCTGAAAAAAACAAATATTACAATAAAAGTGAATATACTTTTTATAGTTTTTGACAAAACTTTGAACAAAAAAAGTTTAATTTATTGACAAAAAATATTAATTGAAGTATAACTATAGATAGTAAGATGAACATAAAAATATAGCAGAGTTATAAAATTGAAAAAAAATTAGGAGGTAGTTATATTATGAAAAAGGCGGGATTATTATTAGGATCAGTAATATTAGCAGCAGGTTTAGTAGGATGTGGAGGAGATAAAAAAGCAGATGAGCCACAAAAACTAAGAGTAGGTTTTACAGCATATAAATATGACGATAACTTTATAGCATTATTTAGAAAAGTAGTTGAAAGTGAAGCATCTAAAGTTGCAGATAAAGTTGAATTACAAATGAATGATTCTCAAAATAGTCAAACTACACAAAATGATCAAATAGATGTTATGTTATCTAAGGGAGTAGATTCTTTAGCTATAAACTTAGTTGACCCAGCAGCAGGACAAACAGTAGCAAACAAAATAAAAGAAGCTGGAATACCAGTAGTATTTTATAATAAAAGACCAAAAGATTCAGTTATTCAATCTTATGACAAAGCTTATTATGTTGGAATAGATCCTAATGCACAAGGAATTGCTCAAGGTGAATTAGTTGGGAAATATTGGAAAGCTCATCCTGAATTAGATTTAAATAATGATGGAGTTATCCAATATGTAATGTTAAAAGGAGAACCAGGACATCCAGATGCAGAAGCAAGAACAAAATATTCAATAATTGCATTACATGATATGGGAATTGAAACTGAGCAGTTACATTTAGATACAGCTATGTGGGATACAGCAATGGCAAAAGATAAAATGGATGCATGGTTATCAGGACCAAATGGAGATAATATAGAAGTTATTATTTGTAACAATGATGGAATGGCATTAGGTGCTATTGAATCACAAAAAGCATTCGGAAAAACATTACCAGTATTTGGTGTAGATGCTCTTCCTGAAGCTCTTGTAAAAATCAAAAAAGGTGAAATGGCTGGAACAGTTCTTAATGATGCTGATGGTCAAGGTAAAGGAACATTTGATATAGCTGTTAACTTAGCAGCAGGAAAAGAAGCAACTGAAGGAACAGATTTAGTATTAGAAAATAGAGTATTATTAGTTCCAAGTATCGGAATTGACGCAGATAATGTAGATCAATATTAATTTTAGTCAAGATTAAATTATAAAAATTAAATTAATTTTTAGAGGGAGTGATTTTCACTCTCTCTTTTAATGAAACTAGATGCTTAAATTATTAGAGAAATGGAGAAAACTATGGAAAATAAAGAATATTTATTAGAAATGAATAAAATTTCTAAATCATTTCCAGGAGTAAAGGCCTTAGATGAAGTTTCATTGAAAGTTAGACCACACAGTGTTCATGCTCTTATGGGAGAAAATGGAGCTGGAAAATCTACACTTATGAAATGTTTATTTGGGATTTATAGGAAAGATGGAGGAACTATTCAGTTTGATGGAAAAGAAATTAATTTTACATCAACTAGGGAAGCATTGGATAATGGAGTTTCAATGGTTCATCAAGAATTAAATCAAGTTATTCAAACAAATGTATTAGATAATATTTGGTTAGGAAGATTTCCAACTAAAGGATTATTTGTTGATGAAAAAGCAATGTATGATAAGACTATTGAAATTTTTAAAAATTTAGAAATAAATTTAAATCCAAGAATGAAAGTTAAAGATTTATCAGTATCTCAAAGACAAATGATAGAGATAGCAAAGGCAGTTTCATATGATTCTAAAATAATAGTTATGGATGAGCCTACTTCTTCTTTAACAGAAAATGAAGTAGAACATTTATTTAAAATTATAAGAAGACTTAGAGAAAATGGTTGTGGAATAATTTATATTTCTCATAAAATGGAAGAAATAAAAGCTATATCTGATGACATTACAATAATGAGAGATGGAAAATGGATAGCAACAGAAAAAGTAGATGATTTAACTACAGATGAAATAATAAATCTTATGGTTGGAAGAGACTTAACAGATCGTTTCCCTCCAAAGGACAATAAACCAGGAGAAGTGATATTAGAAGTAGAAGATTTAACAGCAAAGTATCAACCTTCAATAAAAGAAATTAGTTTTCAATTACATAAAGGAGAAATTTTAGGTGTTGCAGGACTAGTTGGAGCTAAAAGAACAGATATAGTTGAGACAATATTTGGGATTAGAGAAAAAGAGAAGGGGAAAATAAAATTATTTGGAAAAGAAATAAATAATAAATCTCCTAAAAAAGCTGTAAAAAATGGTTTTGCTTTAGTTACAGAGGAACGTAGAGCAACAGGGATATTTTCAATGCTAGACATTAAAGAAAATACAGTTTTAGCAAATATTGATAGTTATGTAAAAAAAGATCAATTATTAGATAATGAAAAAATGAGAGATGATACTCAGTGGGGAATTGATAGTATGAGAACTAAGACTCCAACTCAGCGTACTCGTATTGGAAGTCTTTCAGGAGGAAATCAACAAAAAGTAATACTTTCAAGATGGCTTTTAACAGAACCTGATGTTCTTATGTTAGATGAGCCTACTAGAGGAATTGATGTAGGAGCTAAATATGAAATTTATCAGCTTATGATAGAACTTGCCAAAAAAGGTAAAGGAATTATAATGGTTTCATCAGAGATGTCAGAACTTTTAGGAGTTAGTGACAGAATACTTGTAATGAGTAATGGAAAAGTTGCAGGAATTGTTAATGCAAAAGAAACTACTCAAGAGGAATTGTTAAGCCTTTCAGCGAAATATTTATAATTAATATATAAAAACTTAAGGAGATAAATTATGGATTTAAGATTGCAGAAGAAAAAAGACGGGAAAATAGATATAAAGAATCTATTTATAAGAAGTGGATTATATTTAGTTTTATTTATAATGTTAGTTATGATAGTAGTTAAAGAACCAACATTTTTAAGTGTTAGAAACTTTAAAAATATATTAACACAGTCTTCAGTAAGAGCTATTATAGCTCTTGGAGTTGGTGGAATTATAGTTACTCAAGGAACAGACCTTTCAGCAGGAAGACAAGTTGGATTAGCTGCAGTTATTTCAGCTTCTCTTTTACAGGCAGCAGATAATATAAATAAGGTTTATCCAGATATGGGTCAGATACCTTTATTTTTAGTAGTTCTTATAGTTATGGCTATTGGAGCAGTTATAGGAGCTTTTAATGGAGCTATTACAGTTTGTTTGAACATACATCCATTTATAGTTACAATGGGATCTATGACAATTGTTTATGGAATAAATTCTCTTTATTATGATTTTGCAGGAGCTTCTCCAATTTCAGGATTTAGTGAAAACTATTCTTATTTTGCTCAAGGGTCATTTAATTTATTTGGATTTAAATTACCTTTCTTAATAATTTATGCTACTATAGCAATGGTAATTATGTGGGTATTATGGAATAAAACAAAATTTGGTAAAAATGTATTTGCAGCAGGTGGAAATCCAGAAGCAGCGAGAGTTTCAGGAGTTAACGTTGTACTTACAATGATATTAATTTATGCATTATCAGGAATGTACTATGCTTTTGGTGGTTTCTTAGAAGCTGGACGTATTGGTTCTGCAACTAATAACTTAGGATTTATGTATGAAATGGATGCAATCGCTGCCTGTGTTATAGGAGGAGTATCTTTCTATGGTGGTGTTGGTAGAATTTCAGGAGTAATGGTAGGAGTTATAATATTAACAGTTTTAAACTATGGTCTAACTTATGTTGGAGTAAGTCCTTACTGGCAATATATTATTAAAGGTGCAATTATTATAGCAGCAGTAGCATTTGATGCAATGAAATATGCTAAGAAAAATTAAGAATATAAAATCAAAAAATAAAAATAGCGAGATTATTCTCGCTATTTTTTAATTAATCTAATTCTTTAAAATCTTCTTTACCTACTCCACAAATTGGACAAACCCAATCATCAGGTAATTTTTCAAAAGGTGTTCCTGGAGCAATTCCTGCATCTTCATCCCCAATTGCTGGATCGTAAATATAACCACATGGTTCACATTCCCATTTTTTCATATTAAATCCTCCTTTTATATATTAATATATTATTTAATAATAATAATATTATAATCTATATTAGAGTTTTTTAAAAATTAACAATTTCAGCAGTAGCCTCATACCAAGGTCCTTCTTCATCTTCTCCATATTCAAGATAAAAACTAACTTGTAAATCTTCTAAAGTAAATCCTACTGAGTTTTCATCCTTAATATCAAAGAATTCAATTTTTTTAAACTTAGTATTAGCTAGTTCACTAGCTACAGTCTCGTTAGTTTCAATAAGCTCTTTTAAATCTTCTTCAATTTCATAACCTCTTTTTTGAAACTCTTCATTTATTCTGTTCATTAATTTCATTAATTTTTCTTCCATACATCCTCCATATTATTTTATTTTAAATAATCTTATTAAATTTTTCCATTTTTTTACAAGGAACAAAATAAATTTAATTTTTTTAACTTCAAATGGAACTTTTTTCAATGCTTTTTCCATTTGTTTTTCTATTTCTAAATCTGTCATAATTCACATCCTAATTTTTTAATTCTTTAATACTTTAATTATAATCTTTTTTTTATAAAAATCCAAGAGTTTTTAATGAGAAAATCCAAATAAACAATGTTAATATAGCAATAACTGAAGAAGAAACAATTAATTCAGCTGCTAAGTTTTCATCTCCTCCTATTTCTTTAACCATAATAAATGAAGAAATAGATATTGGGGCTCCAGTGGCTCCTAATATAGCAAGTAAATGTTCATTTACAAACCCCATTTTTATACCTATTACAATTGCTATAAAAGGTAAAAATATTAATTTCATAAAAGTTGTTACGAAAATAAACTTTAAATTTTTAATAAGACTTGAAAATCTTAAAGTAGCTCCTAGAATAATAAAAGCAAGAGGTGTAGCAACTTTACCCATACTAACAAGAGGACTTAATATTAAATTAGGAATTTTTATTCCTAAAACAACGAAAATTATTCCTAAAAAGCAAGCTATAATCAATGGATTTTTTAATATAGCGATAAATAATTTCTTTTTACTAGCATTTTTATTAGCATATCCTTCTAGGATTAATATAGCTAAGATATTAAATAAAGGAATAATACCAGTTATTGCAATGGATATAATTCCAGCTCCATTTACTCCATAAAGGGAAGTAGCCATAGGTATTCCAAATAGAATTAAGTTAGCTCTATAAGATCCTTGTATCATTACAGGGACTTTGCTAATATCAGAAACTGTTTTTCTATATAATAAGAAATAAAATATAGTGGTTGAGATGATAACTCCCCATACAAGAAGTATAAGAGTTAAATTTTTAATATCAATTAAAGCTTCCACATCCATTTTAGAAACATTTACAAACAGAAGAATTGACATAAAAACTCTAAATACTAGTTTATTCATGATTGTTAAAGAGTGTTCATCAACCATATTTAATTTCCTAATTAAATACCCCACACTCATCATAAAGAAAATAGGAAAAACAACATTCAACGACAGCAGTAAAT
The DNA here is from genome assembly GCA_030673965.1 of Fusobacterium sp. JB019. Taxonomy (NCBI): domain Bacteria; kingdom Fusobacteriati; phylum Fusobacteriota; class Fusobacteriia; order Fusobacteriales; family Fusobacteriaceae; genus Fusobacterium; species Fusobacterium sp. JB019. The sequence goes on from JAUTCN010000002.1 coordinate 66,888, forward strand.
TTGTAATCATAAGTAATAATACATCCTTTTTTTTAAAATTATAGTATAAAAAGATACGGTATAATAAATATACCGTATCATCCATATTATAACTTATTTAAATAAATATTGCTATGCTTATTTCATAAATACTGACATTAATTTTTGAGTAAGACCAGTAACTTCTAAGAAAGAGAAGAAAGCAACAATCCAAAGTATGAATGGAACTTCTTTAGCTTTTCCTACAAAGATTTTGATTAAAACATAAGATACAAATCCAAATGCTAATCCTAAAGAGATACTATAAGTTAAAGGCATCATTATAATTGTTAAGAAACAAGGAATTGCAGTTTGTAAATTTTTTAAATCAATGTCTAAAAGATTTTTAAACATGAATACTCCAACAATTACAAGGGCTGGTGCAGTTGCATATCCAGGAACAGCTCCTATAACTGGAGAGAAGAATAAAGTTATAAAGAATAAAATTGCAGTAACAACAGAAGTTAATCCTGTTCTTCCACCTGCAGCAATTCCTGAAGCAGATTCAACGAAAGTAGTTACAGTAGAAGTACCAATTAAAGAACCAACTATTGTAGCAGCAGCGTCAGCTTCTAAAACTTTATCGATTTTATCAACATTTCCATCTTCATCTATAAGACCAGCTTCATTAGCACAAGCTAATATAGTTCCAAGGGAATCGAATAAGTCAACGAATAAGAAAGAGAATATAGAAGCAATTAAAGAAGGTTTTAAAGCTCCTAAAATATCTAATTTAAATGCAATTGGTGCAATGCTTGGAGGCATTGAAACTAAAGTTTCAGGTAAAGATATTTCTCCAGCGAAAATTCCAAGAGCAGTAGTTATTAAAATTCCAAGTAAAATTCCACCTTTGATATTTCTAACTTCTAATAATATCATAATAATAAGACCAATTACTGATAAAGCAAGTTTAGTATCAAAATGTCCAAGTCCAACTAATGTAGCAGGATTGTCAACAATAAGTCCCATTGTTTGCATTCCAAGAAAGGCAATGAATAAACCTATTCCAGCTCCAACAGCAAGTCTTAATTCTAAAGGAATTGATTTAATAAGAGATTTTCTTACTCCTGTTATAGTTAAGATTACAAATATAATACCAGAAAGGAATACAACTCCTAAAGCCTCTTGCCAAGTAGCTCCTTGTCCTAATACTAAAGTGAAAGCGAAGAAGGCATTAAGTCCCATTCCAGGTGCCATTGCAAATGGTGCATTAACCCAAAGTCCACAAAGTCCAGTACCTACAATTGCAGATAAACAAGTAGCAGTGATAAGAGCTCCTTGATCCATACTAGTAGCTGATAAAATAGCAGGGTTAACGAAAACGATGTAAGCCATAGTTAAGAATGTAGTAGCTCCTGCGATAACCTCTTGTCTTACTGTTGTCTTGTTCTCAGACAGTCTAAAAAATTTTTCCATGATATCCTCCGATTTAAATTTATTAAAAAATAAAAGGCCTGTAAAAACAGGCCTTTGTGTTAACACAACTTAAAAATAAAATTGAAACTTTGAATCTTATTTTTAAAATCTATTTTTAGAAATATAAAAAACCTGTAAAAATTACAGGCCTATAAAACTAAAAAAACAGGCCATAGTATACTATTTAAGGTAGCATGTAGAAACGCCCTACCATATTAAGGGCTTATACGGTTGTTAAATATTAATTTAATATCATTAATTCATGATAGGTACATAATAAATTAAAATTATGTTTTTGTCAAGGATAAATTTACATGATGAATAAAAGGTGTTTTTTTAGAAAATAAATTGTGTGAAATATTGACAACCAAAAATAATTATGATAGTATTTATTTTAATTATACGACTGACGGAAGTGGAATTGACCACAGGGAGTATAATGTTTTACAGCCGACCGTCTGGGCACAAAGAAAGCCTAGTTAGAGTTGGTTTTTTTTGTACAATAAATAATGACATTATGAGGAGGTTTTTGTGAAGACAGATATACAAATAGCTCAAGAAGCAAATATTTTAAATATTAATGAAATTGCGAAAAAGGCAGGTATACCAGAAGAAAAGTACGATCAATATGGGAAATATAAGGCTAAGATAGATTTAAGTTTATTGAAAGATTTAGAAAGTAAAAAGGATGGTAACTTAGTTTTAGTTACTGCGATAACTCCAACACCAGCTGGAGAAGGGAAATCAACAGTAAGTGTTGGTCTTACTCAAGCTTTGAATAAACTAGGATATAGTTCAATGGCAGCTTTAAGAGAACCTTCTTTAGGACCTGTTTTTGGAATAAAAGGAGGAGCAACTGGTGGAGGTTATTCTCAAGTTATTCCAATGGAAGATATAAACTTACATTTTACAGGGGATCTTCATGCTATTGGAGTTGCTCATAACTTAGTATCAGCAATAATAGATAATCATTTAAAATTTGGAAATGAATTAAATATAGATATAACTAAGATAACTTGGAAAAGAGTAGTGGATATGAATGATAGAGCTCTTAGAAATACTGTAATAGGTCTTGGAGGAAAAGCTTCAGGAATTCCTAGAGAAAATTCATATCAAATAACTGTTGCATCAGAAATTATGGCTTCTCTTTGTTTAGCTAATTCGTTAAAAGACTTAAAAGAAAGAATAGGAAGAATAATATTTGCCTATGATGTAAATGGAAAACCTTTAACTATTTCTCAATTAAAAATAACTGGAGCAGTAGCTGCACTTTTAAAAGAAGCTATAAAACCAAATTTAGTTCAAACTTTAGAAAATACTCCTGTTTTAATTCATGGAGGACCATTTGCTAATATTGCTCATGGATGTAATTCAGTTTTAGCTACTAAAATGGCATTAAAATTAAGTGATTATGCTATAACAGAAGCAGGTTTTGCAGCAGATTTAGGTGCTGAAAAATTCTTAGATATAAAATGTAGACAAGCAAACTTATCACCTAAATGTGTAGTTTTAGTTGCAACAGTAAGAGCATTAAAACATCACGGTGGAGCTAAAGACTTAGGAGTTGAGGATTTAGAAGCTTTATCAAAGGGATTAGAAAATTTAGACAAACATATAGAAAATATGAAAAAATATAATCTACCAGTTGTTGTTGCAATGAATAGATTTTTAAGTGATACAGAAGAAGAGTTTAAATTAATAATAGAAAGATGTGAAAAACATAATGTTAAGGTTGCTTTATGCGACGTATGGGAAAAAGGTGGACAAGGAGGAGAAGCTTTAGCTAAATTAGTTGTTTCTGAAATAGAAAATAATAAAGAAGAATATTCTCCTATATATGATTTAGAAAAAACTCCAGCAGAAAAAATAGAAACTATAGTTAAAGAAATTTATGGTGGAGATGGAGTTGAATTTTCATTAAAAGCTAAAAAGACACTTAAATTAATAGAGGAAAATGGATATAATAATCTTCCAATTTGTGTGTCTAAGACTCAAAAATCTATATCAGATAATGCTAAATTATTAGGAAGACCTAAAGATTTTACAGTAACTATTAATGAAGTTAAAATAGCTGCAGGAGCAGGATTTATAATTGCAATGGCAGGAAACATAATCGATATGCCAGGATTACCTAAAAAACCAGCTGCAGAATTAATTGATATTGATGATGATGGAAAGATTACAGGATTATTTTAAAAAATAATATTTCAATTTGAAATAAAAAAGATAGAAATTTAATGATTTCTATCTTTTTTTATTTCCTTTTGTTTCAAGAAAAAATGTTTTGAAAAGTTTAATAATTATGGTATAATTTATTGAAACGGAGAAAATATTAAATAGCGCCAGAACTTACATGAAAGTAAGTTGACGAGGACTAGGGTTATCGAAAGTATTCGGCGGATGCTCTAGAGGTGGTTACAACCATTATTTTTTAAAACTATGAAGTGATTTATAGGACAAAGGAAATAATCGTAACATTCTCCTAAATAACACATTATTAAAGTAGCAATACTATTTTTTTGTTACGGAAAAATAATGTAAATTTAAAAAAATATAGGAGGAATATTATGTGTGGTATAGTAGGATATGTAGGAAATGATGAAAAAGCAGTAGAGGTAATTTTAGAAGGACTTAGTAAATTAGAATATAGAGGTTATGATTCTGCAGGATTAGCTGTAGTTGAAGACGGACAAATATTTATAGAAAAGAAAAGTGGAAAATTATCAAATTTAGCAGATGCTTTAGAAAATGATCATCATCATTCAAAAGTTGGAATAGGTCATACAAGATGGGCTACTCACGGAGTACCAACTGATAACAATGCTCATCCTCATTTAAGTAATGATGGAAAAGTTGCAGTTGTTCATAATGGAATTATAGAAAATTTTGCTTCATTAAAAGAAGAATTAATAGAAAAAGGGTATATTTTCCATTCAGATACAGATACAGAAGTTGTAGCACAATTATTTTCAGAACTTTATACTGGAGATTTAGTTGAGACTTTTTATAAATTAAAGGAAAGAATAAGAGGATCTTATGCATTTGGAATAATTCATAAGGATCACCCTGGAAAAATAATATGTGCAAGAAAAGAAAGTCCTTTAATAATAGGATTATCAAAGGAAAAGAATTTTATTGCTTCAGATGTTCCAGCAATATTAAAATATACTAGAGATGTTATGTTTTTAGATAATGGTGAAGCAGCTTTATTAGAAGAAGGAAAAGTAACAGTTTATAATGATAAAAAAGAAGTTATAGATAAAGAAATAACAAAAATTGAATGGGATATGGAACAAGCAACTAAAAATGGATATCCACATTTTATGATAAAGGAAATAGAAGAGCAGCCAGCTGCAGTTGAAAAAACTTTATCTTCATATATTGACATTGAAGGAAAGATTAATTTTGGAAAATCTTTTGAAAATATAGATTTTGATAAAATAAAAGAAATACATATAGTTGCTTGTGGAACTGCTTATTATGCAGGACTTCAAGGATCATATTTCTTTAAAAAGATAAATGGACTTAAAACATATATAGATATAGCTTCTGAATATAGATATAACGATCCATTTGTAGATGAAAATACACTAGCAATATTCTTAAGTCAATCAGGAGAAACTTTAGATACCCTTATGGCGATGAAGCTAGCTAAAGAAAAAGGAGCAACAACTCTAGCAGTTACAAATGTTTTAGGATCTACAATTTCAAGAGAAGCTGATGAGGTTATATATACATTAGCAGGAGCAGAAATTGCAGTTGCATCAACTAAGGCTTATACTACTCAAGCAGTAACAATGTACTTAATGTCTTTATATTTTGCCATGAATTCAGGAAAAATTAATAATGAGGAATGTCAAAAATATTTAGATGATGCATATAAATTATCAGAAAATATAGGAAGAGTATTAGAAACAAAGGAAAAAATAAAAGCTATAGCTGAAAAAATAAAAGATAGAAAAAATGGATTCTATTTAGGAAGAGGAATTGATGATAAAATAGCTAAAGAAGGATCTTTAAAAATGAAAGAAGTTAGTTATGTTCATACAGAATCTTTCCCTGCAGGGGAACTAAAACATGGACCGATTGCTCTAATAGAAGATGGAACTATGGTTGTAGTTGTATCTACTCAAGATAAAATGGTTGAAAAAGTAGCTTCAAATATAAAAGAAGTAAGAGCTAGAGGAGCATATGTAATTGCTATAACAAAAAAAGATCATAAAGAGGTTATTGATGTTGCAGACGATGTGATTACAATAGATGATAACGGAGAATTATTAACTCCAGAATTAGCAGCAATTCCAATGCAATTATTAGCTTATTATACAGCAGTAGGAAAAGGATTAGATGTAGATAAACCTAGAAACTTAGCTAAATCAGTTACAGTTGAATAAAAACAAATATTACTTACTTGACTCTCTTAATTTTAAGGGAGTCAATTTTATATATTTTAAAATAGGGGTGAGTTTATGATAAAAATAATAAAAGAAAATAAAGACATGGATAAAGGTTATATTGTTTATTGGATGCAAGAATCTCAGAGAGCTAATGATAATTATGCTCTAGAATATTCTATAGGATTAGCAAATGAATATAAGGTACCTATCTATGTTTTTTTTAATTATATTAAAAATTATCCACAAGCTCAAAAAAGACATTTTGATTTTATGCTTCAAGGCTTATTAGATGTAAAAAAAAATTTATTAAAAAGAGGAATAGAATTAATTATATTAGATGGAAATTTAGAAAAAAATATAAAAAAGGTATGTAAAGGTGCAAGATATCTAGTTTGGGATAAGGGTTATTTAAAACTTCAAAAATCTCAAAGGGAAAACTTAAGTAAAATTATAGATTGCAATATTGTAGAAATTGAAGATAATCTTTTAATTCCAATAGAAGAAGTATCTAAAAAAGAAGAGTATAGTGCAAGGACTCTAAGATTAAAATATAGTAAATTATTAAATGAAATAAATAGTGAATTTTTTTATAAAAAATATAATCATGAATTTCAGGCTTTAAAAGGAATAAAAAATAAAGCTGATGAAATATTACCAAAGAAAAAAATATTATTAGATGGTAATTTTATTGGAGGAGAAGAGGAAGCTATAAAAAGATTAGATTATTTTATAAAAGAGAATTTAAAAAATTATGATAAATCTTCCCCAGAAAATGAATATTCTTCAAAGTTATCACCGTATTTACATTTTGGTCAAATTTCTCCAAGAAATATATATAATAAAATAAAAAAAATTAAAAATTATGAGGAACAAAAAAATATTTTCTTAGAAGAGCTATTAATAAGAAGAGAATTAGCTTTTAATTTTGTATATTATAATGATAATTATGACAATTGGTTAGGAATAACTTATAATTGGGCCTATGATACTTTAGAAAAACATTTAAATGATGAAAGAGAGTTCTTATATTCTTTAGATGAGCTTGAAAATTTTAAAACTCATGATATATATTGGAATGCAGCTCAAAAAGAGATGGTTTATACTGGCTTTATGAATAATTATATGAGAATGTATTGGGGAAAAAAAATAATAGAATGGAGCAAATCTCCTAGAGAAGCTTATGAAAATATGCTATACTTAAATAATAAATACTTTTATGATGGAAGGGATCCTAATTCTTATACAGGAGTAGCTTGGTGTTTTGGAAAGCATGATAGGGCCTGGAAGGAAAGAAGTATATTTGGAAAAATTAGATATATGAATTCAAATGGTTTAAATAGAAAGTTTAATATGGATTTATATATTTCTAGAATAAATAATATTTTAAAGCTTAGGGAGGAAAAATGAACTTACAAAACTTAAAAGAACAATGTATGAAATGCCATAAGTGTAATTTATCTAAAACTAGAAATAAAATGGTTTTTGGAAACGGTAACCCTAATGCTAAAATTATGTTTATAGGAGAAGGTCCTGGAAAACAAGAGGATTTATCAGGAAGAGTTTTTGTTGGGGAGGCAGGTCATCTTTTAGATAAAATGTTAAAAGCAATTGATTTAAAAAGAGAGGATATTTATATAGCAAATATAGTAAAATGTCATCCTCCTAAAAATAGAGATCCATTTCCTGAAGAAAAAGAAGCTTGTATTGAATACCTTCGTAATCAGGTTAGAATTATTAAACCTAAAATTTTAGTTTGTTTAGGAAGAGTTGCAGCTACAAGAATAATCAATCCAAACTTTAGAATAACAAGAGAACATGGTCAATGGATTAAAAGAGGAGATTTTTGGATAATAGGAACTTATCATCCAGCAGCTCTTTTATATGATCCTAGTAAAAAAAGAGATTCATGGGAAGATTTAAAAAAAATAAGAGAAAAATTAGATAGTTTAATATAAATAAAAAGGGGGGATTATTATGGTAATAGGGGTAATAGCAGGAACTCCAATAGATACAAAAATGGGAGTGGATTATATTAAAGAAAAGGGTCATAAAACAATTGGAAGATTCTGCAGTGATAGTGCTGAAAAGCAGGCTCATATGCAAATATTTGATCCTGAAGGTTTAACTGAAAATTTCATAGAAATATGTAATGAAATGGTTGACAAGGGAGCAGAAGGGATATTTGTAAATTGTAATTCTTTAAGTGGAGCAATAAATCTTGAGTATGCAAGAAAAAAAATATTAACTAAAATTATTACTCCTTTAGATATATATGAGAAGAGTTTAAATGATTATAAATGTTTAAGTGTAATAGCTTCAGGATGTAAAAGTTTAGCTTCAATTGAAGGAATAATTCTTAAAAATAATCCAGAGTGTATGATTATAGGGGCAGGTATTCTTCCATTAGTTGTGGCAATAGAAACAGGAGAAAAGCAAGAAAAAATATATAATGATTTTAAAATAAAAAAATTGTTAGATAGTTTTTCATCTATGGGAGCAGAGGCTCTAGTACTAGGGTGTACTCATTTTCCTTATATAATAGAATCCGTTAAGAAAAATTTATCAATACCAATTATAAATCCAAGTGATGAAATGTTAGAAGTTTTAATAAATCAATAAAAAACAGCACGATGTTAGTCGTGCTGTTATATTATAAAATTAATTTAAAATTATTCTTTAACAACAGTTAACCACATTTTAAATTTTGTTAAAGCTTTTAATGAATGTGGCAATCCAGCAGGCATAAGAATTCCTTCTCCTTCTCTTACTATGTTAACCACTCCATCTATTGTTATCTTAGCTTCTCCTTCTAAGATTAAAGCTATTGCATCTCCAGAAGCAGTATGAGCACTAAGTCCTTCTCCTTTATCAAAGGAAATAACAGTTAAGTTTAATCCTGATTTTTGTACTAAGTTTAAACTTGCTACTTTACCCTCACTATATTTTATTAAATTATTTATTTCAAAAGCTTTTCCTTTTTCTAAATTCTTTACTAATCCCATTATATACCTCCATAATTAAATATTTATTTGTAAAAGTTTAAAAGATCCTTTTCCACTAATTTCATGAAAATTGTTTGCAAGAATCATTAAAAGTTCTCCTTCTTTTAAGATTTGTGTTTTATCTTTTTGCTTTATAATTACTTCACCTTCAACTGATAGATATAAGGTGTTAGAAGAATATTTTTCTTCTTCTAGAATTTCCCCATCTGCAAAACTAAAAAGCATAATGTTGGAATGATCACTATCAGAAAGAGACATACTAATAACTTGTTTTTTTTCATAATGAATTAATTCTTTTAATTTTTTAGGATTTTTTATTGGTAAATTTTTAAGTCCATTCATAGATACCTCCTTAATTATGTTTTAATTATAGTGTAATTATAATAAGATTTCTGTTGCTTAGGCAACAAAATTAAATAAAGTAATAAAAAAAGAGCAGAAATTTTAATTTCTACTCTTTTAAAAGCTTAATATTGTATTCTATTAATTATTAATATTTTAAGTTAGGAAATCTTCCTTTTAAAGCAGAGTTAATTTGTTCAACAGTTTCTTTTACATCATCTGTATAAAGAGAATCAGTATTTCCGATTATTTCTATTGTTTTAATAACGTCTCCTTGTTTAACTAAGTTTACAATTTTTTGATCTTCTTCACTAACAACTTCTCCAAAGATAGTATGCTTATAGTTAAGCCATGGAGTTTCCACGTGAGTTATGAAGAATTGAGAACCGTTAGTATTTTTTCCAGCATTAGCCATAGCTAAAAGTCCAGGTTTATCAAAAACAATTCCTTCTTTAAATTCATCACCAAATTGGTAACCAGGTCCTCCAGCACCAGTTCCTTCAGGGTCTCCTCCTTGAATCATGAAATCAGGAATAACTCTATGAAACTTTAAATTATCATAGTACCCAATTTTTGATAAATGTACAAAGTTTAAAACAGTAAAAGGAGCAGCTTCAGGGAATAAGTTAATATTTATTTCCCCTTTATCAGTTATAATTTTTGCGCTTAAATGAACATTTTTCATTAATTTAACCTCCGTATTAATATTTATTTTATTACTTCCACCTTTTAGTTTGATGTAAAATGTTTTAGCAAGTAAAAATACCACAAGTATACCTAAAAAAGTGGACATGTATTTTATAATATTACTCATTTAATTCCCCTCCATTAAATATTTTTTTTAAGTTCTTCCTTAGAAATAGTTCCAAAGATTTCATATTTCCAACCACAATCTAAATCATATCTAATTTGGTTAATTAAAAAATCTACATGATCTAACTGTTCTTGTAAGTTTCTTTTTTCTTCTCTTACTTCTACAATATCAGCAGCAACTTTCATTTCATCTTCATATTGAATACATTCTTTCCATTCAGCTTCCAATTGCTTTTCTCTTTCTATTATAGGGTTTAATTTATCATAGATGTTTCCTTTTTTCTTTTCTAGATTTCTAATTGTATAAAGAAATAAATTTTTAGTAACTTCAGCTCCAGAATTTCCTTCTAAATCTTCTCTTTTTTCTTCACATTGTTCAACATACTCTCTTGAAATTTCATTTTTTTCTAAAATATCATTAATAGTTTTTTCAATTCCATTAATTTCTTTGTCATCTTTTTCATCGAAATTAGTATTTTTTAATCCAAAATAAAGTCTATCATATTTAGGGATAATTTCTTCTTTTAATAATTTAATTTTTTCCTCATTATTTTCTTTTTCAGCAAGTTTTAGTTCTAAATCATATTTTTTTAAAACTTGTAAAATAGCTTCTAAAGAAAATTTAACAAAATATTTTCTATTCATAATTATTTCACTCCATAATATTGATAATAATGGCATTCGATTCCACCATTATAAAGTTTTCTATTTTTAGTAGCTTTTTTCCCAAAAGATTCTTGGAAATTTTTATAAGATGTAATTATATAATAAGACCATTTAGGGAATCTTCTAAGACAAACATCTCCAAGAAGTCCGTATAATCTTTCTACTTTTTCATCGTTTAGAAGTCTTTCTCCATAAGGAGGATTAGAAACAATACAACCTTTTTCAGTAGGAGCTTCTAGTTCTAGGAAGTTTTTAGTTTCAAAAAGAATATCATCTTCAACTCCAGCTTTTTCAGCATTTTCGATAGCAATTTTGATAGTTTCTGGATCTATATCAGAAGCATAGATTCGAACTTCTTTATCTAAATCTTCATTTGAAAAAGCTTCATCTCTAGCATTAATCCATAAATCTCTTGGGATAATTTTCCATTCTTCTCCAGCAAAATTTCTATTTGCTCCAGGAGCAATATTTCTAGCAATCATAGCAGCTTCAATGGCAATAGTTCCTGTACCACACATTGGATCTATAAATGCTCTTTCTCCACCCTTCCATCTTGTTAATCTAACAAGAGCAGCAGCCATAGTTTCTTTTAAAGGAGCTTCATTTATTAAATTTCTATAACCTCTTCTATGAAGTCCTTCTCCTGATGTATCAATCATAATATTAAAAATATCTTTGTTTCCTTGAATTTTTATTCTAAATTTAGCTCCAGTTTCAGGAAAGTAGTCAATATGATAGACATCTTTTAAGTTTTCAACCATAGCTTTTTTACATATTCTTTGAATATCTGATTTAGAAAATAATGTACATTTAACAGAGCTTACCCAACTAATAGGAAATTCTCCGTCTTTTTCAATGAACTCACTCCAGTTTATTTTTTTTACATGTTGAAATAATTCTTCAAAAGTAAAGGCTTTAAACTCACCCATTTTTATAAATACTCTATCAGCACATCTTAAATAAAGATTAGCTTTTACAACGTCTTTTAAAGTTCCTTTGAATTCAACTTTTCCATTAAAAGTTTGAATTTCTTTGAAACCTAACTCCTTACATTCATCTCTTACAATGCTTTCAAGTCCCATTGTAGATGATGCAATTATTGTATATTCTTTCATTAATCCTCCTCGGTATATAAATTAACTTGTTTTTCTTTTTTCTTCATTAAATTTGTATAAATTAATTTTAAAATCGCAAATAAAGGAACCCCTAAGAACATTCCTAAAGTTCCCATAACATTTCCCATAACAATAATAGAAGCTATAATCCAAAATGAACTAAGTCCAACACTTTCTCCTAATATTTTAGGGCCAATAACATAACCATCTGCCATTTGAGCTATAAAGATAGCTAAAAAGACATAAAAAACTTTGATTGGATCAATTAAGACTACTAAAATAAAAGCAATAGTTCCAGCTACTAAAGATCCAAAATAAGGAATCATATTTCCTACTCCTAGCATAACAGCATTGATCGAAGCATAAGGAACATCAAAAATAACCATAACAATATAGGCAATAACTCCTACAGCAACTGAAACAATAGTACGACCTTGTAAATACTTTAAAAATATATTTTTACACTGTATTAAGAAAATAAAACCCTTTTCAGATTTTTCTTTATCAAATATTAAGAAAAGAATTTTTTTAATAAAGTCTATAAAATAAAATTTTTCAAGAATAAAGTACATAGCAATAAATCCTCCAAGTAAAAATATAAAAGTTTCCATAATTAAATCAATTATATTTAAACCAAAGGATAATAAAAAATCTTTAATGTTAGATATATTTTTAATGAAAAAATCTTCAATAGTATTTTCTACTTCATTAATATTCATAATTAAAAGATTTTTTTCTTTTAAAAATGCCAAAAGTCTTTCAAGATAATCTATAAATTTTCTTTGGAACATAGGCATTTGATTAGAAATTTCTTTAAAACTATCAATGATACTAGGTACTATTAAAAATATTACTCCTATGAATAAGATTACAATAATAAGTACAGAAATAAAAAGAGAAATAGTTTTTGAAAGTTTCAATTTTTTCTCTATAAATTCTACCATAGGATCTATAATTATTGCAATAAAAATTGCGTAAATAAAAGGTCTTATGTAATTTATTGTAATTCCAAAAATATTAGTTAAAGATGAAGTATTTTGAAATAATGTTTGAACGATTACAATAAAAACTCCAAGTAAAAAAATAGGCATTAATTTTTTTATTTTCATGTGATGTTTCATCTCCTTTAAAATAAAATTTTATCTAGCAATTCCGTCTAATTCTTCTTCAGATTCTCCTGTTATTTTAAGGAGAAGTTTGTCAGGAATACCAATTATAGTTTGTCCTGATTTAGAAATAAAGCCTTGTTTAACACATATTTTCAAAGGGGAATTAGAAGAGGTTACTCTAACCTTCATATCTATAAATTCCACATCAACTCCTCCTAAATCTGTGTTGATAAAATAAGTCTTTTTATTTTTTTGTAAAGGATAAACATATTTAAGATCATTATTTACATATATTTCTACTTTATTTCCTTTTTTAACTTCTAAAGAAAGAGCATAATTAATTCCAAAAGAAAAAATAGAAATAATCAATAAATATATAATTAAATCAAATTTTTTAAAATAGCAAGGTTTTCTTCTCATGAGATTCTCCTAAATATTAATTCCTATTTTTTCACCCATTTTAATTTGAGTTTCAAGTCCTTTTTTACTATTTTCTAGGATATCTTCATCAATAATAACTTTATTTTTTTCAATTAAAAGAATAACTGTAGAACCTCCAAAATAGAAATAACCTTTTTCATCTCCTTTTTTAACTAGAGAATTAGATTTATAAGATTGAACTATTCCTCCAACCATAGTAGCTCCAATTTCAGCTATGCAAATATCTCCGAAATTTTTAGATTTTAAGATAGAAAATTCTCTTTTATTTTCACAAAATATTCTAAAATTTTGTCTTATTGCATGGGGAGAAACAGAAAAATAGTTTCCTTTGATTAATTTGCTAGGTAAAATTTTACCATCACATGGGAAATGATATCTATGATAATCAACAGGAGCTAGTCTAATTATAAGCATAGTTCCGCTGAAATATTTTTTAGCAAGTTTGTCATCTTTAAAAAATTCACCTAAACTAAATTCATCTCCCTTTAGGAAAAATTTAGAACTATCATTTATACGTTCTAAGGCAAAAATTTTACCATCAGAAGGACTAACTAAAGTATTTTTAGAAAAATCAATTTTTCTAGCTTCTGGTTTTAATTTTCTAATAAAAAAATCATTAAAGGAATTAAATTCATCAACTTGTTTAATAGATTCATTCATGTTTATATTATAATTTTCTACAAACTCTTTTATTAAATTAACTGATTTCTTTGAGTCCATTTTTTTACCATATAAACTAGACAAAAACTTTCTTTTAACAACTAAGTTTAAAGCTAACTTTCCAAATGGATTGTAGTATAAAAACTTAAGAAAGTGTTCCCCAGGAACTTCTTCAGTTAATATCTCATCAGTTATTCTGTTTTTGTATTTTATTTTTTCAAATTTCATACATCACTCCTAAATTTAAATTATCTATACTAAATATTATAGCATATTAAAATAATAATTATTTGTTTTTTAATAAAAAATAAGGTTCTTTCAACTATTTAAGTTAAAAGAACCTAAATTCTTTTTAAGATAAAGAAAATAAACGAGGTTGACTTGTAGCTTTTGTTCTGGAAAAATCAATAAGATTATAAATATATTTTTCTAAACTTTCTTCATTGCATATTTTATATAAATCTTTTTCAAATTCTAGTTCTTTTTCAAGAGACTCGTTATCTTCTATATAACCTTTAATTCTTGTTTTTATTAGAGCTCTAAACATTGAGTTTATTTCAGTTTCATTATAAATACCTTCTTTTAACCCCTTGTAAATTCCTCTAATTTCTTTTCTTAGTTCTTTTTTTATTTTAAGAACTAGTTCTAGATATTTTCCATTCTTAATATAACCATATTTTTCTAGAAAATATTCTTCAATACAAATAACTCCCACAACAAAAATATATTTAGCCCCATTTAAATTGTTTAGAGTATTAAAAAATTCATTTTTACGTAAAGTATCTTTATTATAATAAAGCATATCATGAACTATATTTTCTAAAATATCTTTTAATATTCTTAATAAATCAAAATTATTCTCATCATATTTATCCATATGTTCTTTAATATAATTTTTCATTTTATGGGTTTCTCTTTTATCTTTTTTTCCCTTAAAAATTAAAGATATTCTTTGAACATTAAATTGATTATTAGCATTGATATTATCATCTAAATCTTTTAAAACTATAGGAATAATTTTCCCAATTTTATAAGTTAAAACCTTAGAAATATCTTCTGTATCAAATTCAGTTATATCGATTTTAGGAATGAAAATATTATATTTTTCAAATGCATTTTTCATATTCTTTCCTTTAATCAAAAATAAGTTTATTTCCTGTGTTATTAGAAATATAATTTAAATTTTGTTTTTTTAACTCATTTATAAAATCATTTCCAGTGCAGTGGGAAGTTCCTAAAAATTGGATATTATTTTCTTTAATATATTCAATGGTTTTATCTATTCTTTCTTGATTTGCCCTAGATAAATGAAGACCTCCAACAATTCCATAGATTTTTTTATGAGTTTCTTTTTTTATTTTCTCAACAATATTAGCAATACCAATATGAGAGCAACCACAAACTATTAGATATCCTTTAGGAGTATCTATACCTATAACAACTTCATCTTCCATAGGATCTACTCTATTAATACCGTTATCCTTTAAAATATATCTACTATTATCAGGTTCAAATGATGTAACGTTTTTAAAATTTGTAAATAATGTTATTCTTTTAGAAAGTTTAAGAGTATCTTTTGATAATTTGATAATATTTACATTTTTATTTAGTAGATATTTTTCATCAAAATCATTTCCTATAAAAGTTTCAACATTATCAACAGTTTTATATTTTTTATTAAAAAAGTTAGGATTAATATAAAGGTTAAAATCTGGATTAACTTTTTCAATTAATGATTTAACTCCACCAGTATGGTCAAAATGGCTATGACTTAAAACTAAATGTTTAAGATTTTTTAAATCAATATTTAAATTTTTAGCATTTTTTAAAAATAATCCAGTCTTTCCTGTATCTAAAAGTAACTTAATTTCTTCATCTTCAATGTATAAAGATAATCCAAATTCATTTTCAAGATCAGAATTTATCATTTTATCATTTTCTATCATTGTAGTTATTGCTATGCTCATAGTCACCTCTTTATTTGTTTTCAATTAAAAATCTATTGCCTAATTTTGATTTTAAAAGATTTAAAAATTTAACTTTTTTATTCATCATTAGTGGAATGATAATTTGTTTTTTATCCTTTGTAATAACATCTAAAGTTGTTTGTAATTTTCTTTTTTTTCCTAAAGCTTGTTCTTTTAAAGTACAAGTTTTAACATTTGAAAAAGAAAGGTTAATACCTTTGCTAATTAATAAATTTTTATCAAAGTCTAAAGTTATTTTATAGCTAAGGTACATTCTAATATGTCTAAATCCTATAAATAGTAAAACAATCCCTAAAACTAAATCCTTTGTTAAGGACTCCTTGCCTAAAGTAGATATATATATTTGCATGATTCCTATAACAAAGAAAGGAATTCCAGTTCCTAACCAGATTAAGCTTTTATTAAGTTCTAAGGAAAATTTTTCTTTTCCCACAGCCTCAATATTACCATCTACTTTTTTTATTAGTTCTTCATAGAATAGCATATAACTTCCTCCTAAAAATTTATTTTATAATTTCATCTAAATGTGAATCTTTAAAATCAAGGTTATGAATAGAGTTAATATATCTTATAGTTTTACTACTTCCTCTAACTAATAAAGTTTGAGTTCTAGCTATGTTTCCTTTTCTTTTTACTCCAGTTATTAAATCTCCATCAGTAATTCCAGTTCCTGAGAAAACGATTTCATCTGTACTTACAAGTTCTTCTAAAGTTAATTTTTTGTTAACTTCAACTCCAGCTTCAATACATCTTCTATTTTCATCTTCAGATATTTTATCATTCTTGTCATCAGAACCTTTAACATCACTTCTAAGAACAAGCTTAGCTTGCATATCTCCACCTAAAGCTCTTATAACTCCAGCAGAAACTACACCTTCAGGAGCTCCTCCAATACCGTACATCATGTCAACATCAGAGTCAACCATACAAGTTAAAATAGAAGTTGCAACATCTCCATCAGGGAAAACATACATTTTTGCACCTAAGTCTCTAATTCTTTCTATAACTTTTTTATGTCTAGGTTTTTCTAAAACGGCAACCATTAAATCTTCTACATTTTTTCCAAGAGCTTTTGCTACGTTTCTAATATTATTTTCTAAAGAATCGTCGATATCAATACATCCCTTTGCTTCAGGACCAACAACAATTTTTTCCATATACATATCAGGAGCTTTTAAGAAATGTCCTTTTTTAGCAGCTGCAAGTACAACTATTGCATTAGGTTGACCTTGAGCTGTCATTCTAGTTCCTTCGATTGGATCAACAGCAATATCAACTGGCTCTAAATCTTCCTCTCTAAAATCTTCAATTTTTTTAGAATTATATTTTAAACCTACTTTTTCACCAATGTATAACATAGGAGCTTCATCAATTTCTCCTTCTCCTATAACTATTTCACCATCGATTTTAACTCTGTTTAAAACATTTCTCATAGCTTGAACAGCTGCATCATCAGCTAAGTTTTTATCTCCTCTTCCTACCCATTTTTGAGCGGCTAAAGCTGCTGCCTCTGTTACTCTAGCAAAATCTAGTGCTAAATCTCTCTTCATTAATTTATATCCTCCTTGAATTATTTAATAACTTTATAAATTTTTTCTCCTGGTTTAACCATTTTAAGATAATTTCTAGCTATTTCTTCTTTATAATATTCTTTTTTTAAATTTTTTGTTTTCTCTTTATATGTGTTGATAGATTCTAAAATATCTTTTTTTTGTTTTTTTAAATTAGATAAATTAACGCTTAATTTACTTGTTTTTATAAAGCTTCTATGTATTTTTGGGAAAAAACTTGAATTTATTGTTAGTACCATCAATATAATTAAAACTTTACCATAACCATTTTTCATAAATTAACATCCTTTAAATAATTATTTTTTATTTTTTAATCTAGCTTTTTTTAGAAGTTGTAATTTTTTTGATATCATTCTTCTGCTTAGAGGAGAAATTCTATCAACAAATAAAACACCATTTAAATGGTCATTTTCATGTTGGAAAGCTTTAGCTAAGAAACCTTCCATTTCTTCTTCTATAGTATCTCCATTTTCATTTAAATACTTAACTTTAATTTTGTCAGCTCTTTTAACTTTTTTATAAATACCAGGAACACTTAAACATCCTTCATCAGAATCATTACATTCTTCTGACATTTCAAGAATTTCAGGATTAATAATTTTTCTAGGACCATCTCCAATATCAATTACAAATAATTGTTTGTTGATTCCAATTTGAGGTGCAGCAAGACCAACACCATTAGTTTTATACATAGTTTCAAGCATGTCATCTAATAATTGTTTTATATTGTCATCAATATCCACGATTAATTGGTTTACATCACTTAGGCATGGATCGCCATAAGTTCTAATTTCATATATCACTTTTTAACACTCCTTTTATTATATAAGATTGATAGGGTCAACATCGATAATTATTCTGCAATTTTTAGAATCAAAATCATTAAGAATAATTTTAAGTTCATTTTTAAAACGAGTAATATTTGGTTTACTACCCTTTATAAAAATATTTTGTCTGTACCTATCTTTGACTTTATAAACTAAGCTTTTGTTTGGACCAAAAACTTCCACATAGTTTCTAAAGATTTTGTTACACAAATTTTTAGAAACTTCATTTAAAATATTTTCATCTTTAGAGGATATTCCAATATTCAAAATTTTAGAGAAAGGAGGATATTCAAGTAGTTCTCTACTTTCAATTTCTTCTTTATAAAATCCTTCATAGTCATTATTTTTTATTTTTTCCATAACATAATTTTCTGGTTGATAAGTTTGAATAATAACTTTACCTTTTTTATTTCCTCTTCCAGCTCTTCCAGCTACCTGAGTTATAAGTTGATAAGTT
Organism: Fusobacterium sp. JB019; assembly: GCA_030673965.1. Taxonomy (NCBI): domain Bacteria; kingdom Fusobacteriati; phylum Fusobacteriota; class Fusobacteriia; order Fusobacteriales; family Fusobacteriaceae; genus Fusobacterium; species Fusobacterium sp. JB019. Next base: position 85,710 of record JAUTCN010000002.1, read on the forward strand.
TTTTCAGTAGCTCTAAAATCAGGAAAGCTTAAGATTACATCAGAATTTATTACTCCTACTAAAGTTACATTAGGAAAATGTAGCCCCTTAGCAATCATCTGCGTACCTATCATTATATCATATTTTTTGTCTAAAAAATCAAAATAAGTTTTTTTATAGAAATTTTTTTCTTTAGCGCTTTCAGAATCAACTCTTATCATGGGAACAGAAAAATATTCTTTTAATTTTTCTTCAACTTGTTCAGTTCCTTTTCCTCCTAAAGTCAAGTTTTTACTGCCGCAATTACTACAAATTCCATTAAATGTTTTTTCTCTACCACAGTAATTACATTTTAATTTTTTAGTAGTGCTGTAGTAACTTAATTTTATAGAACAATGTTCACATTCTTCAATATGACCACACTCTTTGCATTGTATCATAGTAGAATAACCTTTTCTATTTAGAAGCAAGATAACTTGTTCTCCTCTTAATATAGTTTCTCTTATATTTTTTAATAATGCTTTACTGAAAAAATTATCAGTTTCTTCCTTCATATCTACTATTTCAATTTCAGGAAGAAAGGCATTATTAAATCTTTTTTCTAAAGAGATAAGTTTGAAATTTTTTATTTGGGAATAAAAATAATTTTCAATTGAAGGAGTTGCAGATCCTAAAACAACTTTACATTTTTCTATAAATCCTCTTCTTAGAGCAACTAATTTAGCATTATATCTAGGATTAGTATCTTGCTTATAGCTAGCTTCATGTTCTTCATCGATTATTATATATTTTAGATTTTTAACTGGAGCAAAGATAGCAGAACGAACACCTAAAACGATTTTTTTATCTCCACTATTTATAGAAAGCCATTCTTCTTCTCTTTCTTTATTAGTCATTTTACTATGTAAAATAGCAATTCCCTCTTTAAATTCTTTTTTAAATCTGCTTACCATTTGAGGAGTAAGAGATATTTCAGGAACTAAAAATATACTACCATAGCCTTTTTTTAAGGCTTCTCTAATTAGTTTAATATATATTTCTGTTTTCCCACTTCCAGTAATTCCTTTTATTAGATAATATAAATCCTTTGAACTAGCAATTTCATTATAAGCTTTTTCTTGTTCTTCATTTAAAGTTATGTTCTCAACAATTTCTTGCTTTTCAGTTTCATGTTCTGTTAAAGATCTTGATTTTATAATTTTTAAAAGTTCAATATTTTTTTCTTTAATAGCTTTATCAATTTCTTTTTTTGTAAATTTATCTTCTAAATGTTTTTTAGAAATTTTTAATTTTTCCGAAAAATAAGATTTCATTTTATTAAAAATTATAATTTCATCAGAATTTAAATTTAAAGGAATAATATCTTTTTTAAAATTAAAAGATAAAGTATTTTTATTAGTTTTTATTAAGAGATTTTTTTCTAAAAAGGAATTAATTTCCTGGTTACTAAAATATTTTCTTAAAGTTGCTTTTGTAACTTTTTCTTTAGTATGGAAATAGTTAGTAATATTATTTTCTAATTTCATATTAGAAGTGTTATTATCTAAAAGTTTATAAAATTCATGATATTGGATTTTAATATTTCCAGGTAAAGCAGCTAGAAAAACTTGTTGAAAAGAACACATATAATAGTCTTTAATCCATAAAAGTAATTCAATATATTTTTTATCAAAAGAAATTTCGTTTTCTAATTTTCTTTTGATTGGGAGAATTTTAAAAGAAAAATTGGTTTCACTTTCTTCTTTAATAATAATAGCTCCTCTTTCTCTATTTCTAAAATTTACAGCAACTCTATCTCCTATTTTAAATTGATCTTGTTCATCAGCGTAGGTAAAAAAATCATTAGTATTATCTACATATAATTTAAAATACTTCATCTTTTACCTCCCAGTATTAAATTAACAGTTTTTATATTTTTTAAATCAGTACCTTTTTCAGGTGAATATTTTTGTATTAATCCAGTTCCTTTAATATTAAAATTAATATTAGTATTTTTAAACATGCTAATAGCTTCTCTTGGGGTTAATCCATTTAAATCAGGCATAAATTGAAGAGTATCCTTTACAGATAACTCTAAATTATGAAAATCTTCATTTGCAATATCTATTTTTTCAATTTCACTTGATAAAATTTCTTTGTTCATTGTAATTCTTTTGATTACTTCCTTAAATACTGGAGCAGCTACAATTCCACCATATTTTCTTTTAACTTCAGGTTTATAAAAAGTAATAAAACCAACATACTCAGGTTTATTGGCAGGGAAAAATCCTACAAAGGAAGTTAAGAAATCTTCTTTAAGGTAACCAGTTTTACCTCCACTTATTTGAGCAGTACCTGTTTTACCCCCGATTCTATATCCATTAAGTTTAGCGTGTTTACCTCCTCCATTATTAACAACATTTTCTAAAAGTTCTCTCATATAAGCTGAAGTATCTTTATCTATAGGATGTCCTTTAATTTTAGGAAGATTTCTTCTAATAACAATTCCATTTTTATCAGTTATTTTTTTAACAAGAAAAGGCTGATATAAAGTTCCTCCATTAACTATGGCTGAAAAAGCAGTTACCATTTGTATAGGGGTTACAGCAACTCCCTGTCCAAAAGCAATTGTGTTTTTCTTAAGTCCATCCCATTTGTAAGAAGGGGTAGTGTATGGTTTTTTTTCAAAAGGAAAATCAATATTTGTCTTATCATAAAAGCCATAACTTCTTAAATATTCTTCCATTTTTTCATTTGAAAATAAATCACTAATCATTACCATAGCAACATTACTAGATTTAGCTAAAATTTCTTTTAGCGTTAAAATTCCCTTAGTTCTTCTACTAGCTTCTTTTATAGTATGGTTATATTTCGTTAATTTACCATTTTTAATATCAAACTTACTTTTTTTATTTATATATCCATCATTTAAAGCTGCAGACATAACGATAGGTTTAAAGATTGAACCAGGTTCCATTTGATTTTGGAAAACCCCATTTCTAAGTGCTTTATTATATCTTCTCAAACTAGAGAGAGCTAAAATTTCTCCATTATTAGGATTAATGATGATACCATAAGCTTCTTCAGACTTTGTTTCTTCAAATTTTTTCTTCATTTCATCGTTTAAGATATATTGAATGTCGTTGTCTATAGTTAACACAAGATTTTTACCATCTAAATTAACATTCATTTCTTCCTTTGCCATAGGTAAAATCAATTTTCTATTTTTAGCAAAGATACTTTTTTTAATGATACTTTCCTCTTTTAAATAACTATTATAATATCTTTCTAATCCAAAAACTCCAATATATTTTTTTTGTTGATTAGAATAACCAAGTCTACCAATAGTTGTTTGATAGTTTTCTAGACTATAATATCTTCTTAAATTATTTTCTTTAGTAAAAATTTCTTTTTTGAAAATATGATGTTTTTTTAATATTTTATCTAATTTAATTTTCTCATTTTCACTTAATCCTTTAGTTAAAGGTTTGTATCTTCTGCCATTTTTTCCTTCTTTAATAACTCTTGAAATATAAGAGTTATAATTTTTATTTATTTTAAAAGTTTTAAAAATTTCGTTGATAGCTTTTTTAGAATCTTCATTTCTGAAAACTCTTAAAGGATCAACATAAAGGTTATAAGTTTTTAAGTTATAGGCAAGTTCTTTACCATTTCTATCAAATATTTTACCCCTTTTACCTGTTAATTTATAGAATCCTTCAATTTGATTTTCAACAACTTCTCGGTATTTATTCATGTCAAATATTTGAACTTTTACTAATCTAAGAGTCAAAATTAAAATTAGAAAAAGAATGATATCTGTGCTTGCAAGAGCTCTTAATCTAAATTTATTAGTTGTTTTAACATTCTTCCATTTTCTAAATATCCATAGAAAGTAGATTAAAAAGAAAATACTACAGGTAAGTAGAAAGAAATTCTTAGAATAGAAAAATAGTATAATGCAAATTGCATTTATAATAAGTAATAATAGTTTTAAGGTTTTTTTATCAATCAATTTATTAGTCTCCTTTTAGTTTTCATATATATTATATCAAATTCTAGCTATATTTATACATTTTTTCTTAAAAATTTATTAAAAACTAAACTAGCATAATTATTTTAAATATTATATAATGGGTTATATTGAAGGAGGGGTTATGAAGAGATTGACAGTTTTAACTATGCTTTTACTTACAACTATAACTTATTCTAAAGAATTATTTAAGGTTATTGATACAGATTATGTTTTTGAAAATTATAATAAGGCTAAAATTTATAATGAAAGATTGAAAGAAAAGTATGATAATTTACCAGATAAATATATTTTAGATATATTTAATCTAGATTATAAAGATATAGAAGATCCTAAACTTAAAAAAGAAGTAATGGAATTAAAAAAAGAACAAAGAGAATATTTAGACGAGATTAATGAAGATTTAATGATTGCTATTTTTATTAATTTTCCACAAGATACTATTTTTCCTATTGAAACAATTTTAACAGGAAGAACAACAAATATTTCTCCTGTGATATTAGATTTTTTAAATGAAATGTATTCTCCAGTAGTAAGTTTAGAAAGAACTGATAAATTGAATGATTATATAATAGACTAAAAAAAGAGGAAAATTCCTCTTTTTTTTTAGTCTATTATATATCCAATACTAAGTTGATAAATAAATTCTTTTCTATTATCATTATGAGAAACAGAAAGACTAATAGGTCCAACAGGAGATAAATATCCTAAGCTGATACCAAAACCTTGAAGATAATCATCCCAAAGTTCTTGTTTTTTTTCTGTAGTTAAAGTGTTATTAAAATAGTTATATTCTTTAAAGGTTGCAATATTATATTCTCCAGTTAAAAATAAATTAGGAACAAATTCATACTGTAATCCTATTTTAAATAAGACTAGATCTTCTAAAAACTTTTCTTGAGGGTTGTAACCTGTAAAAGAAAATTCTTTTTTATTTAAGTTAGTAAAATTCCCGCCAAGTTTTAGATATTCATCAATAGGAATATTATTTCCTTCAATACTAGACATAGAAAGTGAAGCTAAAATAGAAGCCTTTTTATTTAAAGGAATAAAATTAGATAAATTTAATGTACTTCCAAAAAAATCTGAAGAATTTTTTTCAAATCCTCCTCCCCAGAAATAAGAAGCTTCACCAATAAATCCTTTTTTAGGATAATAGATAGCATCAGCCTTATCCCATAAAAATTTAAGATATCCTTGTCCATAATTATCCACATTAGAATTAAGTATATCTTCGTAGTTAGAACTACCAATGGAGTTATTTAAGTCTTTTGTTTTTATAGCAATTCCGTAAGAAACAAGAATTTCATTTTTTAAATGCGTGTTTATATTCATATCAAAGTTAATAGTTTTATTTTTAAATGTAGCTTCTCTATGACCTTTATTATATAAAAATAAAGGTGACTCGTCATAATTTAATCCTACACTTAATCCGAATTTATTATCAAGGCCATAATAAAATAAATTTTGGATACCTAACCCTAGATAGTCTCCTGCTTTCAAATAAATATTTGAGTTAGATCCAAATTTACCAAAAGATTTTAAATCAGTAGCAATTTTTAATTTAGTATAGTAGTTGCTTCTGTAATTGAAAGTAACACCTAAAGTATTACTAGGACTTTTTTCAATATATAAGTTAAGTACATTTTTATTTTGAGAATAAAAAACTTTATCTACAAAATCAAGCCCATAAAGTCTCATGGATAATCTATTTAAGTCTGATGTTTTTAAATCTCTATCCTTATAAGAGTTTAAAATATTTTTAACAATTGCTATTTTATAAGGATTAGTTAATCCATATATATTAGCCTTTTGTATTAATATTTTTTCATCACTAACTTTATATTTATTGATAATTTTATTATGGTTTTTAGGTAATGAATTTAAAGCTTTGATTTTATTTTCTGTAGCTTCAATTCCAAGTTTTACAATTTTTTTAGCGTCTTTGTAATCAGTACTAGAATATTCAGAAAGCTTAGGTTCTATTAAAATAGTAGCTAATTTCTTTTGAAATTCAGTACTAGAAGCACTTTGTATAGATAAGATTTGTTCAGCGGTAGTCACAATATTATATTTTTCTTTAGTTTTTTTACTGATATAAGCACCTACATTAACACCAATTATTTTAGTAGCTCCCATATTTATAGCATTTTCAACAGGAAAATTTCGAGTAACAAGAGCATCAACATAGTGATATCCGTCGATTTTAACAGAAGGGAAAATTGATGGAATGGCAGTACTTGCAAGTACTGCTTTAGCTAAATCTCCTTCTTTAAATGCTTTTGTTTCTCCTGTATCTAAATTTGTAGCAACTATTCTAATTGGAATAGGTAAATCATCAAAATTTTTGATATTATCTACTCTTTTAAAGATTTCCTTTAATTGTAAATAATTTTTTTGACTATTTTTTAAGCTTTTAGGAAAATAAAAGTTAAAGTTAGAATCATATTTTACAGAAAAAGCATATTTGTTATTGCTTAGTCTTTCTTCTAAAGGAATATCTGTTCTGTTGGGATTATCTTTGTTAAAAGAATCATTCCAATCAAAATTTAATAAATAATCTTCTATTTCTTCAGGGGTATAACCTATTGAATACATGGATCCAACTAGGGCTCCAATGCTTGACCCGACAATATAATCGATTTTAATATTGTTTTTTTCTAGAACTTTTAAAGCTCCTATATGAGCAAAACCTTTAGCTCCTCCTCCGCTTAATACTAAGGCTACCTTAGTATTGTTGTTAAAGCTTTTGCTTTTTTTAGATTTTTTTAAAATGTTAATTTTATTATTTAATATTTTTATTTGTTTTTCTAATTTTAATATTTCTATATCTTCCTTAGAAAGATTTGTATTTCCAAAAGAAAAATTAAAAGATAGTATGCAAAGACAAAAAACAAAAAATTTATTCATTTATTCCTCCAGCATATAAATTTTCAAATTCTTTGAAGAATCCAGGGAATGTTTTATTAACACAAGTTGCATTTGTAATAATTATATCAGGTATTCTTAATCCAACAAGAGCAAAACTCATAGCTATTCTATGATCGTTATAAGTTTCTATAGAGCAACCAGTATAATGTTTAGTTTCTTTTGGAATTATTTTTAAACCATCTTTAAATTCAGTAGCACTACCATTTATATTTTTAATTTCAGTTCTTATAGCAAATAATCTATCTGATTCTTTAATTCTAAGATTAGCCACATTATATAATTCTGAAGGTGTGTTTGCAAAAAGAGCTACCGTTGCAAGAGTAGATACTAAATCAGGTGTTGCATTTAAATCTAAAGAGAATCCAGGATAAGACTCACATCCTTTTACAGTAATAGAATTATCATCTCTATCAATTATCTCTAAACCTACACCTTGTAAAATATTTAAAATTTTAGAATCTCCTTGAATACTATCTTCAAAGAAATTATTTAGTTTTATTGTACTGTTTGTAATTAATGCAGCAGCTAAAAAATAAGATGCAGAAGACATATCTCCTTCTATAACATATCCTTTAACATTATTATATTTTCCTTTTTTAACAAGGAATCCATTGTCAGTTTTTTCAATTTCTGCTCCGAAATCTTCAATCATATTAATAGTTGTGTCAACATAAGATTTAGAAATTATTTTGTTTGTAGTGATAATTTCAGTATCGTGGTTAAAACAGGTTGCAGAAAGTAAAATAGCCGAAAGATACTGACTACTATTTGCTCCAGAAACTTTTACAACACTTTTTTTAGTTTTGGTAGAAGTTATTCTTAAAGGTGGAAATCCGGATTCTTTAAGATATTCTATTTTTATTCCAAGATCTCTTAAACTATCTACAAGCTCTTGAATAGGTCTAAGATTCATTCTTGAAGAACCTTCTAAAATTATTTCTCCTGTACCTGTTGCAATGTAGGCTAATAAAAATCTCATAACAGTTCCTGCATTTCCAACATATAAAGTTTTCTTACCAAACTCTCTTTTTTTATTACCTATTATTTTTATGAAACGTTTATCTTCAGAAATCATAATTTTATTTCCTAGCTTCATCAGACACTCAATCATATGTAAAGTATCATCACTGAAAAGTGGATTTTTTAAGATTACTGGATTTTCAGAAAGAGAGGCTAATATTAAAGCTCTACTAGTGATAGATTTAGAACCTGGTATATCAACTTCAGCAAAAAAATTACAATTTGGTTTTACTAGATATTCCTTCATTTTTTATTCAACTCCTCTGTATTATTTTATTTCACAATATATTATATCATTTTTTGCTACTTAGTTAAAGGTAGAGTTAAAAAATTCTTTTAATGTTATTAAAAATTTGATACTTTTTTTAGAAAAATTAAAATATTTTAAAATTTCTTCTATTTTTTCAGAATTATTTTCAATAAAAAATAAAAATAATAATATATTTTCTTTTTTCATGTGTTTTGTATTTTTACAAAATATTTCATTTTTTGAAGTGAATATTATTTCAAAATATTTAGAAATATTTTCTTCTCTGGTTATTTTAAAACTTTTTGTATCAAAACACGAAAAAATGTCATATTTAATTATATTGGAAATAATCTCTTTTCTATTTTTTTCTTTAAAGAGTTGGAATAATTCGTTTTTAAATCTATCTGAAGAAATATTTAAAAGTAAATTATTTGAAAGACCTTTTTTTAAAAGAGTCTCAGTATTAGTTTCAAGAGAATAATTATATCTACTTAGAAATTTAAGAGCTCTTAAGATACGAGTGGGATCATCTATAAAACTGTTATCATGTAAAATTTTTATTTTTTTCTTTGAAATATCAGATTGACCAGTTGAAAAATCTATTAAAGACAATTTTGTATCTAGTTTTATGTACAAAGAATTAATAGTAAAATCTCTTCTAATATAATCTTCTTTTAAAGTAGATTTTTGAATAATTGGTAGGGCTCCAGAATAAGAATAAATTTCAGTTCTTGGAGCAGCAATATCAATATTAATATTATTTTTTAAAAGAATATTGAAAGTTAAAAATTTTTCATTGAATCTAGAATATTTAACATCAAATAAACTACATATGTTAGTTCCAAGATCAAAAATATTTCCAGTATAAACAATATCAATATCTTTAGTATTTCTTTTTATTATTATATCTCTTACAATTCCGCCCACTAAAAAAATATTTTCATTTTCTTTTAGAGAAATGTTGTATAATATGTCTAAAGTATTTAGAATATCTTGAGATAAAAAATCTTCTAAATTAGGATTAAATTTTTTTAATTTATTTGTTATTTTCATAGTTTTACCACCTAAATGAAAGTTATATGTAAATTATATCATTTTTAATCAAAACTTAAAAGAAAAGAAAGGAGTTTAAAATTATGGATAATGTTAAAAAACTAGCTGAAATAGTTGAAAAAAGTAATTATATTGTTTTCTTTGGAGGAGCAGGAACTTCTACAGATTCTGGAATAAAAGATTTCAGAGGAAAAAATGGATTGTATAAGACTTTATATAAAGGATATAGACCAGAAGAAATATTAAGTATTGATTTTTTTATAGATAAAAGACAAATTTTTAGTGAGTATGTAAAAGAAAAAATGTCTATAGAAAATATAAAACCAAATAAAGGACATTATGCTTTAGTTGAACTTGAAAAAATGGGTAAATTAAAAGCTGTAATCACTCAAAATATTGATAATTTACATCAAGAAGCAGGAAGTAAAAAAGTATTAGAATTACACGGAACATTGAAAGAATGGTATTGTTTAAATTGTGGGATTAGAGACGATAAAGAATTTAAATGTAAATGTGGGGGAGTTGTAAGACCTAAAGTAACTCTTTATGGGGAAATGTTAGATGAAGAAGTTACTTATAAGGCTATTGAAGAAATAAAAAGAGCGGATACTTTAATAATATCAGGGACTAGTTTGACAGTTTATCCAGCTGCTAACTATATAACTTATTTTAAAGGAAAAAATTTAATTATAATAAATGAAGATTCTACAGGTTATGATTCTAGGGCTACATTATCAATAAAGGGTAATTTTTCTGAAATACTAGATAAACTAATAAAAGAAATAAAAAGAACTCTGTAAATACAGAGTTCTTTTTGTATATAAAATTCATTTGTTTATTGTTTAGTTTTTATTTAAATTTACATTTCCAATAACACTATATTTTTTAATTTTTTGAAGGAATACAGATATAGAAACGAATGCAAGAATTAAACCAGCACTGTTACCAACAACTTCAGGTAATCTAAATCCTTCAGGAGCAATTAAAATATAAGAAGTAACAACAACTGTCATGAATGTAGCAGGAATAGCTGCAATCCAGTAGTTTTTATGTTCAGTAGCAAGATAAGTTGCTCCAGCCCAAAGAGCTATAGTTGCAAGAGTTTGATTAGACCATGCAAAATATCTCCAAATAATAGTGAAATCCATGAAACAAAGAGCAGTACCTATTGCAAATAAAGGAAGAGCAATAGAAAATCTGTTTTTAATAGGACCTTGTTTGAAATTAATTGCATCAGCAATAGCAAGTCTAGCACTTCTAAAAGCAGTATCTCCTGAAGTTATAGGACAAGCAACAACACCTAATATAGCTAAGATTCCTCCAACTTTACCAAGCATAGAATTTGAAATAACATTAACAACAACAGCAGGTGAACCAGCATTTGCAAGTCCTTTAGTTCCACCGAAGAAAGTCATAGCAGCAGCAGCCCAAATAAGAGCGATGACACCTTCTGCAATCATAGAACCATAAAATACTTTTCTTCCTTCTCTTTGATTTTTTAAACATCTTGCCATAAGTGGTGATTGAGTAGCATGGAATCCAGAAATTGCACCACATGCAATTGTTATAAATAAGAAAGGAAAAACAGAAGTTCCTTTAGGATTTAAATTAGTAAAAGCAATTTCAGGAATATCATAACCATTGATTATTAATGAAGCTCCAATTCCAACACCCATTATAAGAAGACAAGCTCCAAATACTGGATAAATTTTTCCAATTAATTTATCAACAGGAAGAACTGTTGCAAGAATATAGTAAACTATGATTATTGCAATCCAAACTAAAGATTTGATTCCAGTCATATTTGCTAATATACCAGCAGGTCCTTTAATAAAAACAACTCCAACTAATACTAGTAAAACAACTGAGAAAACTCTCATAATATTTCTAGGAATCTCTCCTAAATATTTTCCTGCTATTTCAGCTATAGTAGCACCATCATTTTTAACAGATAACATACCTGATAAATAATCGTGAACAGCACCAGCAAAGATACATCCAAACACAATCCATAAAAAAGCAACTGGTCCCCAAAGTGCTCCAAGAATAGCTCCGAATATTGGCCCAAGTCCTGCAATGTTTAAGAATTGAATTAAAAATACCTTTTTCCAATCCATTTCAATATAATCAACTCCATCTGCAAGTTTAACTGCTGGAGTTTTCTCATTTTCATCAATACCAAAAACTCTTTCTACAAATTTACCATAAGTCATATACCCTACAATCAAAGCGATTAAAGATAATATAAAACTAACCATAATAAAACCTCCCTTAACTTTTATTAAAAAATTTATTAATATGATAACATTATAGAGTATTTTAAGAAAAAAATGTTATAAAATAATCTGAAATGTATAATATTAGTTCTGAGTTGTAAAAAAAGAGTGTGAATAACAAGAGAATTTTGGATATGTAATTTACCTAGATACAGATATGTGTTAAAATAATTTAAGGAAATGAAATTAGAAAGGAGAAAAGAATGTTTAATTTGGGCAGAACTTTAGTAAATAATTTGGGATACATAATAGTTATTTCATTTTTTTTTGCAAGGTTTACAAAATCTAGATCATTGTTTTCAAAAGAAAAATATACGAAAAAAGAAATTTTATTTTTATCGTTATTTTTTGGATGTTTGGCAATATTAGGGACTTATTCAGGAGTTGATTATAAGGGGGCAATAGCTAATACTCGAAATATAGGAGTTATAGTTGGAGGTATTTTAATAGCTCCACAAGTAGGTATTTTCTCAGGAATAATTGCAGGGATTCATAGATACTTTTTAAATGCAGGGGAAGTGACAAGTTTAGCTTGTACTATTTCAACTATTTTTGGAGGTTTTCTCTCAGCATATATATATAAATATAAAAATGAAAAAAATATATATTTTTATGGATTTTTAAATGGTTTTATAGTTGAAAATTTGAGCATGTTTCTTATTTTAGTTTTAGCTAAAGATGAAATTATAGCAAAGCAAATAGTTGGTAAAATATATTTTCCTATGATATTATCAAATTCTTTAGGAATTCCCATTGTAATATATATAATAAAAAATATTATAGATGAAAGAGAAATGTTAGCTGGAAAACAAGCTATGCTCTCTTTAGAAATAGCTAATAAAACCTTACCTTATTTTATGAAAGGTGAAAATTTAAATGAAGTTTGTAAAATAATTATGGAAAGTTTAGGAGCAAAAACAGTTGTTCTTTCAAACAGGAAAAATATAATTGCAAGTTACTGCTATAATGATTCTTATAAAATAGAACATACACAAATAAAAAGTGAAATAGTAAAAAGAGTAATTGAAACAGATAAGCTTTATATTTCTAATAAAATGTTTAATAAAAATGAATTTTTATGTGTTAATGGAGATGTGAAATCTTGTATAATAGCTCCCTTACATAATGGAACAAAGGTTTCAGGGACGTTGAAAATATATTTTGATAGATTTGAGGGAATTACAGAAAGTAATAGATTATTAGTTTTAGGATTATCACAACTTATTTCGACACAGTTAGAATTATCCAAAATAGAAAAACTAGAAACAATGGCAAAGGATGCAAATTTAAAAATGCTTCAGACACAGATAAATCCACATTTTTTATTTAATGCTTTAAATACAATATCTTCTTTTATTAGGATGAATCCAGAAAAAGCAAGACAGATAATTTTAGATTTATCTACTTTTTTAAGATTTAATTTAGATGAACTTAATAAAGAAGTAACTGTAGAAAAAGAATTAGAACAGGTAAAAGCTTACGTTAATATTGAAAAAGCAAGATTTGGAGATAAAATAAATGTTGAATATAATATAGATGATGCTTCTTGCAATTTAAATATTCCAAGCCTTATAATTCAACCTTTAGTAGAAAATAGTATAAAGCATGGAATATTAAAGAAAAATGAAGGAGGAAATGTTTTAATTGAAATACATTGTGATGATGAAAATAAATTAAATATAAAGATAATTGATGATGGAATTGGAATTTCAGAGGAAATTATAGAAAAATTAAAAAATAATAAATTAGAAAAAGGTATTGGCCTTAAAAATGTACATAATAGATTAGAATTGATATATGGAAAAGGTCTTGAAATAAAAAGATTAAAGGAAGGAACTGAAATATCTTTTAAAATAAAGTGTGAATAATTAAGGAGAAAAGAATGTTGAATTATATAATTGTTGAGGATGAGATGCCTGCAAGAGAAGAATTGAAATATTTTTTAAAAAAATGGGAGGAATTAAATTTAGTAGAAGAATTTGATAATCCTTTAGATACTTTAAAATATTTTCAAAATAAAAATGAAATAGATGTTGTTTTTTTAGATATAAACATGCCTAGTATAGATGGAGTTTCATTGGCAAAATTATTACTGAAGCTAAAAAATGATATAAAGATTATATTTGTAACAGCTTACAAAGAACATGCTTTAGATGCATTTGAAATAAAAGCTTTTGATTATATTTTAAAACCTTATTCTGAAGAAAGAATAGATAAAGTAATACTAGATTTATTAGATGAAAAGAAAGAAAAATTTGAGCATAAAAACGTTTTAGTCAATAAAATAGCAGTTCATGATGAGGATAGATTAAGAATAATCTTTTTAAATGAAATTTATTTTATTGAAGTTTTAGATAAGGAATGTATAATTCATACTAAAGAAAAATGTTATAAATCTAAACTTAAACTAGCTAAGTTTGAAAATATTTTACCAAAAGATAGATTTTATAGATGCCATAGGTCTTATATCGTTAATTTAAATAAAATAATAGAGATAGATGCTTGGTTTAATGGTAGTTATTATATAAAACTTGAAGAATTAAAAGATAAAATTCCTATTAGTAGAGGAAATATGAAAAAGTTAAAAGAGATTTTTGTGATAAAATAATATTTTATATATTTGAAAGTTGATTTATTTAAAAAATGTGCTATACTAAATTCAAAAGCCTTTTAAAAGTTTTAACGAAAAATAATTAAAGTTTTATTTAAATATGTTTGGAGGTTAAAAATATGGCTGGAGTTAAAGGGAAAAGTGGAAGAAAAAGTCAAGGGAAAGTAAAAAAAATGTTTGGATATAGATATACTCAGCAAGAGTATGAGTATTTAAATAAAGTGCTAACCGAAGCAAGAACTTCTTACAAAACAACGTCTAGATCAATTTTAGAAATATTTAAATATTACGAAAAAGGATTGAGTTAAAAAAAGGATGGACAAAAAAAGAATTGACAAAATAAGAAAATTTTAGTAGAATTGTTTCAACTTATATATGCTTGTAATTGGACAAGCGTTTCTACGACTAACCGTAAATTAGTTACTATAAGTGGATTTGTTTTTATTATTATTTAAAAAGTTATCTGTACGTTTTTTATTGTATGGAAGCTGTTTTTATTAAAATTATAATAATCCTCTTAGAGTAATTGGTTTTATGTTAGCAATAAAACTTTAATTATCTTTAGGAGGACTTTTTTTATGAGAAACTATTCACCATATGAGCTGGATGGGAAACCAAAATTATTAGATGCAGTACCACTAGGGTTGCAACATGTACTTGCTATGTTTGTAAGTAACATAACCCCTGTTATTATTGTTTTAGGAGTTTTAAATATCCCATTAGAGACGAAGACATCTCTTATTCAAGCTTGTATGTTTGTTGCAGGGATAAATACTTTAATTCAAAATTATACTTTAGGACCATTTGGTGCTAAATTGCCAGTTGTTATGGGATCTAACTTTGCTTTTGTTCCTGTTTGTATATCAGTTGGAACTAAGTATGGAATGGAAGGAATACTAGGAGCAGTACTTGTTGGAGGACTTTTTGAAATATTAGTTGGAATGTTTATTAAGAAAATAAGAAGATATTTTCCACCAATAGTTACTGGAGTAGTTGTTTTATCAATAGGACTTTCATTAATTCCTGTTGGAATCAATTCATTTGCAGGAGGATTTGGAGCTAGTGATTTTGGATCTTATTCAAATTTATTTATAGGTGGATTAGTTTTATTTTTAGTAATAGTATTTAAGCAATTTGGAAAAGGAATGTGGTCAACAGCTTCTATATTCATAGCTACTGTAATTGGATATGTTGTTGCTTTATTCTTTGGAAAAGTTGATTTATCAGGTGTTGCTCAAGCAGGTTTAGTAAATATTCCAAAACCATTTGTTTATGGAATGAGTTTTCATATAGATGCTATTCTTGCTATGATAGTTATGTTTATAGTTTCTGCAGTTGAAACTATGGGAGATATGTCAGGAATAACTATGGGTGGAGCAGATAGAGAATTAACAGATAGAGAATTATCTGGAGGGATAATGGGAGATGGGCTAGGTTGTGTAATAGCTTCTTGTTTCTCAGTTTTACCAACAACTTCTTTTAGTCAGAATGTTGGAATTATCGCAATGACTAAAATAATGAGTAGATTTGTAGTAGTTGTAGGATCTTTAATATTAATGTGTGGAGCATTTTTTCCTAAATTAGGAGTTGTTTTAGTAGCCATTCCTCAAAGTGTTATTGGTGGAAGTTTAGTTATGATATTTGCTATGATATTTATAAGCGGAGTAGAATTAATAACAAAAGAACCTTTAGGAAATAAAAATTCTACTATATTAGCAGCATCTTTAGGAATAGGATTTGGATTGGGAGCTGTACCAGAGGCAATACAATTTTTACCAGAAGGAATTAAACTTTTATTTGGCGGATCAGGAATAGCAGTATCAGCAGCAGTTGCAGTTGTTTTAAATATAGTATTACCTAATGATAAACCACAAACAACTAAGCTAAAAGATGCAAAAGAATTTGAGCCAAAGAAAAAAGAAAAAGAATATTCAGCTCCAGTTGTTGCAAGTTCTCAAGCAAAATAACAAAATAATAAAAAGATAAAAAGGACTTAATTAAATATTAAGTCCTTTTTTTTGTTCTATTTCTAAAGTTTTAATTATACGATATTCTTTTCTTAAGAAAAATATTGTAACAGTTAAAGCTAATAAATCAGATATAGGAGCAGAGAAGAAGACTCCCTCTATTCCAAATAACATAGGTAATAATATAATTAGAGGCAATAAGAATAAGAATTGTCTGGTGATAGCTATAAATAAACCAATTTTTCCTTTTCCAATTGCACTAAAAAAGTTTCCAGAGAAAATTTGTATGAAATTAGCAAATGTAAAGAACATAAATATTCTAAAAAACTTTTCAGCAAACATAAAATATTCACTACTACCTTTTCCGAAAATAGAAATAATCTCTTTTGGAAATGTTTGAAATAAAATAAAAGCAGTTATAGATACAAAGGAATCATATTTTAAAGCTAATTTAATAGTTTTAATAACTCGGTCGTATTGCTTAGAGCCAATATTATATCCTAGAATAGGTTGAGCTCCTTGGGAAATTCCAATAATAATATATAGAAATAAAATATTAATTTTTAAAATAATTCCAACACAAGCAAGGGGAATTTCAGCTCCATAAATTGATCTAGCTCCATAGTAGGTGAGTACATTATTCATACTTATTTGAACTAGCATAAGGCCTAATTGATTTATAGATTGCGACATACCTAATAAACAGATATGTTTAAATATTTTTAATCTTGGGAAAATAAATGGGTAAAAATTTAATTTGAAACTTTTAAACTTTTTAACTAAATAAAATACAGCTAGTAAGCAGGATAAGAATTGTCCAATAATTGTTGCCCAAGCTGCTCCAGCTATACCCATATTAAATTTAAAAATAAATAGAGGATCTAAAATAATATTAGTGATTCCTCCAACTAAAGTAATAATCATTGCAAATTTAGGACTACCATCTGCTCTAATCCAAAATGTAGCAGCAGAAAATAGAATGAAAAAAGGGATTCCTAAAGCTGTAATTTTAGTATAAGTTAAAGCATAGGGCATAATTTCTTTAGTGGCTCCAAAAATTAATAGTATTTTTTCTACATTTAACAAAAGTACAATAGTAAAAGCTAGAGAAAGAAAAATATTTAAAATCAAGCCATTTTCTATAATTTGTTTAGCTTTTTCAATATTTTTTTCACCAAGAGCGATACTAAAGCAAGCAGAAGTACCAATTCCAGTTAATAATATTATGGATGTACAAATACTAATGATTGGAAAAGTGATGTTAGTAGCTGCGTTTCCTAAAAAACCAACACTGTGCCCTATGAAAATTTGATCTACTATATTGTAAACAGCAGTGGTGACCAGTGCAATTATAGCAGGAATGGAAAATTTTAATAGAAGTAAAGATATTCTATTTTTACCTAATATATTGTTGTTATCTGAATTCAAAATGAAGCCTCCTAAATTTAATATCTCTTTTTAAGTTTAGCTAATTTAAATAAAAAAGTCAATTAATAAAAAAAACATAAAAGTAGTCATCTTTTAAATAATTACTTTTATGTTTTTATATTATTTGTTTTTCAAATAGATAATTCTTTGATTTTTAGATCCTCTAAACTTAAGAGAGATATCTTTTTCTTCTTCAATAAAAGGACCATCAACAAGAACATCAATATAACTTAATAGCTCGTCAGTTACTTCACAATATTTTTTTCCATTAGGAACTAAATCTTGATCATAAATATAACCTGTAAAGAACCATAAATCTTTATGTGGAAATTTATGGTTAACCTTCTTGATGAAAGGTAATAAATCTTTTTGATTTTCTGGCTCGAAAGGTTCTCCTCCAAGAACAGTTAATCCCTTAATATGTTTTTGTTCTAGTAGATTTAGTATTTCATTTTCAGTATCCAAATTAAATTCTTGTCCATATTTAAAGTTCCAAGTTTCTGGGTTAAAGCAGTTTTTACAGCAATTTCTACATCCAGAAACAAAGAGAGAAACTCGAACTCCTTCTCCATTAGCGATATCTATTTTTTTTATATTTCCATAGTACATAAAGACTTCCTTTTTTATAAATGTAAAACTCTTTCTTTAATTTCTTGAGTTCTTCCTTGATTCCAATATTGAGTTCCAATATACCCACAAGTTCTTCTAGCAACGTTCATTGTGTTTTGATCGGTGTTTCCACAATTAGGGCATTCCCAAATTAATTTTCCATTTTCATCTTCTTTAATTTCTATTTCACCTGTATAACCACACTTTTGACAGTAATCACTTTTAGTATTTATTTCAGCATACATGATATTGTCATAAATGTGTTCAAGAACAGACATAACAGCTTCTAAGTTTTTCTCCATATTAGGGACTTCTATGTAGCTAATAGCTCCTCCAGGAGATAGTTCTTGGAACTTTGATTCAAAACTTAATTTAGAAAAAGCATCAATGTTTTCAGAAACATGGATATGATAGCTATTTGTGATATAGTTTTTATCAGTAACTCCCTCTATTATTCCAAATCTTTTCTTCAATAGTTTAGAAAATTTATAAGTTGTACTTTCTAAAGGTGTTCCATAAACTGAGAAATCAATATTATGTTCTTTCTTCCAATTAGCACAAGCTTCATTTAAATGTTTCATAACTTCTAAAGCAAAAGGAGTTGCATCAGGATCAGTGTGAGATTTTCCAGTCATATATTTAGTACACTCATAAAGCCCAGCATAACCTAAAGAAATTGTAGAATATCCATCAAATAATAATTCATCAATTACTTCCCCTTTTTTTAATCTAGCTAAAGCACCATTTTGCCATAAAATTGGAGCAACATCTGAAATAGTTCCCTTTAAACGATTATGTCTAGCCATTAAAGCTCTATAACAAATTTCTAAACGTTCATTAAAAATTTCCCAAAATTTATCAATATTTTTTTCAGAAGAACAAGCAATATCAACTAAATTAATAGTAACAACTCCTTGATTAAATCTTCCATAAAATTTAGGATTGTTTTCTTTATCATGATAAACAGTTAAAAAAGAACGACATCCCATACAAGTATAACAATTATCATCTTTTAATTCTTTCATTTTCTTTTCAGAAATATAGTCAGGTACCATACGCTTAGCAGTACATTTTCCTGCTTTTTCAGTTAAGTAATAATAAGGAGAATCTTTGTGAATGTTATTTTCTTGAAGTACATAAATCAATTTAGGGAAAGCAGGTGTAACCCAAATTCCTTGTTCGTTTTTAACTCCTTGATAACGTTGGTCTAAAACTTCTTCTATTATCATTGCTAGATCTTTTTCTTCTTGCTTGTTCTTAGCTTCTCCTAAATACATAAATACTGTAACAAAAGGAGATTGTCCATTTGTTGTCATAAGAGTAACTACTTGATATTGAATAGTTTGAACTCCACGATTAACTTCTTCTCTAACTCTTTTTTCAACTAATTTATTAAATTTTTCTTCAGTTATTTCAAGGCCTATTTCTTCAAAACTATCTCTTAATTGTTTTTTTATTTTATTTCTACTTACTTCAACAAAAGGAGCTAAATGAGCAAGGGAAATACTTTGTCCTCCGTATTGAGAACTTGCAACTTGAGCAATTATTTGAGTAGCTATATTACAAGCTGTAGAAAAAGAATGAGGTTTATCAATTCTAGTTCCACTGATTACAGTTCCATTTTGTAACATATCTTCTAAATTAACTAAATCACAGTTGTGCATATGTTGAGCAAAATAATCAGCATCATGAAAATGAATAATTCCTTTATCGTGAGCATCAACAATATCTGGATCTAATAGGAAACGTTTTGTAATATCCTTGCTAACTTCTCCAGCCATATAATCTCTTTGAACACTTACAACAGTTGAATTTTTATTAGAATTTTCTTGCTTTATTTCTTCATTAGAGCTGTTAAGTAAGCTTAAAATTTGAGCATCTGTAGAATTAGATTTTCTAACTAAAGCTCTTTTATATCTGTATGTAATATATTTTTTAGCAACAGAAAAAGATTTGTTTTCCATTAAATTTAATTCAACAAGATCTTGAATATCTTCAACATTTAATGAATGATCTGAATTTATACAGATACTTTCAACAGTATTTGATATTTTAGCGATGTTTTCATCAGAAATTTTTTCAGTTTCTGTTACCTCTTTGTTTGCTTTTTTAATTGCGTTTTCAATTTTACTAATATCAAAATCTACTTCCATTCCACTTCTTTTTATTATTTTCATAAAAATATGCACCCCTTCATTTAAAATAGATTATAAAAATAAATCTAGGATAATAATACCATATATAGCGTTCCTTTTCAAGAAAAACAACTATATATTGTGTTTTCTAGGGAGAAAGTCTAGAATTATCAATAAAAAATTAGAATTTTTTTTTTGGTGAAATTATAGTATAATAGTTAATATAGAATTATAAAAAATAAATTATTATTAGGGGTAGATAGTGAGAATAAAATTAAGAAAAATAATTATTATAATAACATTGATAATATTTTCTCAAATATCTTTTGGAAAAGAGATTCGTGTTGGATATTTTGATTTTGATGGATTTATAGAAAAAAATGAAAGAGGTATCTATCAAGGATACGGAGTAGAATATTTAAAAAAGATCTCAGCCTATTCTGATTTAGAATTTAATTTTGTTCCGGGAAGCTTAAAAGAATTAATAGGAAAAATAAAAAATAGAGAAATTGATATGTTATGTCTAGTAATTAATACAGAAGATCGAGAAAAATATTTAGAATATTCAAGATATAGTTTTGGAATACCAGAAGGAAGACTTTATACTAAAAAAGATAGCCCGATATTTTATAAAGATTTAGAATATTTAAATAATAAAACTATAGGGTTGATGGAATGCTCTTTATTTAAAAAATCAGTAGAAAATTATGAAAAAGAAAATAAGATAATGTTTCGAAAAAAGTATTATAAAACTGAAAAGGAAATGAGGGAAGCTTTAACTTTAGGAAAGATTGATGTAATGGCTACGGAAGCTATGTCAAGACATAATAATCTTAAATTATTAGATAGTTTTCCTATAGAAAAGTATTATTTTGTAGCTTTTAAAGATAATGATTTTATGAAAACTTTTAATAAGGCTCAAAGTAAGGTAATATGGCTTAATAAAAACTTAGATTTAACTTTATATAAGAAATATTATGGAAATCAATCAGGAGAAAACACTCTTAATTTAACAAGAGAAGAACATAATTACATAAAATCTAATTCAGAAGTTTTGGTGGGAATAGTAAAAATTAGAAATATTCTATCGAAATATAATGAAAAGACAAAGGTATTTACTGGAATAGAACCAGGAATAATTAAAGAAATAAATAAAATTTCAGGACTAAATTTAAAAATGATACCAGTTTCTCCTAAAAAAGATTTAATGAAAAGTTTAAAAGAAAATGAGTTAGATTTAGCCATGGGAATAAAAAAAGAAAATGATGAAAAATTATATGAAAATTTAATGTTTAGTATTCCCTATATAAATTATGGATTTTCCATAGTTAAAAAAAGAAATTTTTCATTGGAAAATAGAAAAAATTTCAGAGTGGCTATGCCTAAAAAGTTGTTGATTTTAAAAGAATATTTAAGAGAAAATTTTTTAAGAGTGAAAATTATAGAGTCTTCTAAAGGGGAATTATTAGATAAAATACTTGCAAATGAAGCAGATGTTGCAATAATTCAAAATTATGAAGCTCAGTATTATTTACAGATGCCAAAATATTTATCTTTAGTTATATCTAATTATGATTTTTATAATATAGATTCTAGTTTTATAGCAAATAGTAAGAATAAAATGTTGTTAAGTATACTTAATAAAAGTATTGACATTCTTGTTAATAAAAATGAAATAGAAAAAATAGTAAATCATTCAATTTCCAATAACATATATAAATTAACTATTTTTGATATTATAAATCAATATCAAATTTTTATTATTATAATCACTTTGTTGATTATCTTTATAATAACTATTTTATTTAGAATAATAAAACTTAATAAAGAAAATTTAAGAAAAACTTTAGAAAATAACAAAAAATTATTAGAAACAAATAACAAATTAAAGATAGCTACAACGAAAGCTAAAATAGCTAGTAGAGCAAAATCTGATTTTTTATCTCAAATGAGTCATGAAATAAGAACTCCTTTAAATGGAATACTAGGCATGACAAAGTTGGCATTGGAAGAAAAAAGTATAAAAAATGAAGTGAAAAATTATTTGAAAAATATAGAAGAATCAGGAACTTATTTGTTAAAAATAATAAATGATATTTTAGATATTTCAAAGATAGAAAATAATAAACTTATATTAAACCCAGAAATAGTTCCTATGGAAGACTTTATTAAAAATATATTAAATATTTTTAATGTTAGAGCTGTGGAAAAAGGAGTTAATTTTAAAACAAAAGATTTATATTATAAATATAAATATGAGTATTTTGATAAAGTGAGGTTACAACAAGTACTAATTAATATAATAGGAAATGCTATAAAATATACTCCTAAATATGGGGATGTTATTTTTAAAAATAAGTATATGGAAGAAAAAGGAAAAGTATTTTGTTGTTATGAAATAATTGATAATGGTGTTGGAATGAGCGAAGATTTTTTAAAACATATGTTTAAACCTTTTGAACAAGAAAAAAATAAACTATCTAAATATTCAGAAGGGACAGGATTAGGTTTATCTATCTCTAAAAATATTATTGATTTAATGGGAGGAAAAATAGAAGTTAAAAGCAAATTAGGGAAAGGAACGCATTTTATATTAAAGATACCTACAGTTGAAATATTAGAAGAAGAATATATTAAATTAGAAAGAGAAAATAAGAATATTTTTTCTAAAGAAAATATAAAAAAAAGAGTATTGATTGTTGAGGATCATCCTATAAACGAAATGGTAGCAAGAAAGATATTGGAGAAGAAAGGATATTTAGTTGAAAGTTCCAAAAACGGAAAAGAGGCTATTGAAATATTTAAAAAGTCTAGTATAGATTATTTTGATTTGATTTTAATGGATATTAGGATGCCTGTTATGGATGGATATGAAGCAACTTCAATTATTCGTTCTTTGCCGAGGAAAGATGCAAAGAATGTTCCCATAGTAGCTCTTAGCGCTAATGCTTTTGATGATGATAGGAATAAATCTTTAAAATATGGAATGAATGAACATTTAGGAAAACCAATAGATATTAATCAATTGGATAAAATATTAAAAAAGATGTTATATAAATAAAAAAGGTGCATAATAGCACCTTTTTTATAATTTTTGTCTTCCTTCAATAGCCTTGCTAATTGTAGCATTATCTGTAAATTCTAAATTTCCACCCATAGGAATTCCGCTAGCTAACTTTGAGACAGTTAAACCAAAGGGCTTTATTAATTTAGTTAAGTACATAATAGTTGT
The DNA here is from genome assembly GCA_030673965.1 of Fusobacterium sp. JB019. Lineage (NCBI taxonomy): Bacteria > Fusobacteriati > Fusobacteriota > Fusobacteriia > Fusobacteriales > Fusobacteriaceae > Fusobacterium > Fusobacterium sp. JB019. The sequence continues at coordinate 109,213 of JAUTCN010000002.1, forward strand.
TTCTCCTTCTAAATCAGAACTTAAAGCAAAAATTACTTCTTTAATAGATTCAGTTGCAATTCTATTTAAAAGAGATTTAATATTAAGTTTATCAGGAGTGATACCGTTTAAGGGAGCTATTTTTCCATTTAACACATGATAACTTCCATTATATTTTCCGGTTTTTTCAATTGGAATAATATCTTTACTATCTTCAACTACACAAATAATAGAATTGTTCCTTGTTTCATCTGAACAAATACTACAAATTTCATTTTCACTGAAATTTCCACAAACTTTACATTTTTTAACATGAAGTTTTACATTCATAAGTGCTTCTGAAAAGTCACTAACCTCATCTTTATTTAAATCTAAGATATGGAAAGCTAATCTAGTAGCAGATTTTTTTCCAATACCAGGAAGTTTATTGAACTCTTCTATTAAAATTTCTAAATATTTTGATGACATAATTCTCCTATTCAGTCGGTGTATTTTTTATTCCTACTTTTCTTAAATCTTTAATAATATCTTTTCTTTCTTTTTCAAGTTCAGCAATATTTATAGTATGATCACTAACTCTTTCTTCATAATCAAGTTTCATATTTTCTACAATATTAACAAAATCATCATAAGTCATAGTAGGTTTAATATATTCTTCTAAATTACGAAGAAGTAAAACTCTTTTTCTATTATCTCTTACCTTTTTTTCATGATCTTGAATTTCTCTTTCGATTTTATTTTTTCTTCTAGCCTTTCTAACTATTTCTAATGCTTTATCCATTTTAAAATACCTCCTTAAAGTAAAATTCCCTATTTATATATTTTATACCAATATTTTTAATTTTGCAATTTTTTTTAAAAAATGGAATTTATTGAAAAAAACCAATATATATGCTAATATAAAGAGAAGATTAAGTAAGAATTTATGGAGGTTAGTATGGGAATTTTTAAAAGATGGTTTGGAAAGAAAGATACAAATAAAAAAGAAGAAGAAAAAATAGAAGAAAATATAAATAATAATAATGATAGCTTATTAATAGATGAAGAAATTAGTAAAGAAATAAAAAAAGAAAAAATAAAAGAAGAAATGAAAGAAGAAATAAAAGAAGAAATAAAAGAAGAAGAAACTAAAGAAAAGATATTTGAAAAAGAAAATATTGAAATTTTAGAAAAGAAGGAAAAAAAAGAAGAGAAGAGAAATTTGTTCAAATCTTTAAAGGAAAAACTTTTTAGAACAAGAGAAGGTTTCTTTGGAAAAATAAAAAATATATTTTCAGGAAGAGAAGTTATAGATCAGGAAATGTATGAAGAATTAGAAGAATTGTTAATACAATCAGATATTGGAATGGATATGACTATGAAGATAGTATCTTCTCTAGAAAAAGAAGTTAAAAAAAGAGGATTAAAAAAACCAGAAGAGATATATGAAGTTCTAAGAGAAGTTATGGGAGATTTTTTAATTAAAGAAAATAATGATTTAGATATTACAGAAGGAGAATTAAATGTAATATTAGTCGTAGGAGTCAATGGAGTAGGAAAAACAACAACTATTGGGAAAATAGCCCATCAATTAAAAAGAGAAGGTAAAAAAGTGATAATAGGAGCAGCAGACACTTTTAGAGCTGCAGCTATAGAGCAATTAGAGGAATGGGGCAAAAGAGCAGAGGTTGAAATTGTAAGAAAAGAACAAGGAAGTGACCCTGGATCTGTAGTTTATGAAACTATATCTGTTGCTCAAGAAAAAAAAGCAGATGTTGTTATAATAGATACTGCAGGAAGATTACATAATAAAGCTAACTTAATGAAAGAATTAGAAAAGATAAATAACATTATAATAAAAAAAATAGGTCATGAAAGATATGAATCTATTTTAGTGTTAGATGGAACAACAGGACAAAATGGATTAGCTCAAGCTGAAATATTTAATGAGTCAACTAAGTTAACAGGATTTATTGTAACAAAGCTAGATGGAACGGCTAAGGGAGGAGTTATTTTTAGCATTTCAGACAAAATAAAAAAACCAATTAAATATATAGGTGTTGGAGAAAGTATTGAAGATCTTAGAAAATTCAATGCTAAAGAATATATAAATGCTATATTCGATTAAAAATTGAGCAAAATAAAAAAAATATGCTAGAAAAAAAAGCAAAAAAAAGCAAAAAAAAAATTGTAAATATTTCTAAAATTTGTTAATATATAGTTGAAGTTTTAGAAAAATAGTTAAATTACGTTTAACAAACAGTAAATGTTATAAATAAATTATTATGAAATCTTTAAGGAGGATTAAAGTGAGTTTTTTAGGGAAAGTAAGAAAGAAAGCTTTAGTAGCAAACAGTAGAATTGTATTACCAGAATCACATGATGAAAGAGTATTGAGAGCAACAGCTGAAATATTAAAAGAAAAGTTAGCACGTCCAGTATTAATAGGAAATGCAGAAAAAATAGCTTTAGATGCAAAAGCTTATGAAGTTTCAATTGAAGGAGCACATATAGTAGATCCTGCAACATTCTCAAGAATGGATGAGTATGCAACTAAGTTAGCAGAGCTTAGAGCTAAAAAAGGAATGACTTTTGAACAAGCAAAACAAAAACTAATGACAGATAGAGATTTCTTAGGAGCTATGTTAGTTAGAATGGGAGATGCTGATGGAATGGTATCAGGAGCAACAGCACCAACAGCTAACGTACTAAGAGCAGGAATCCAAGTTATAGGAACAAAACCAGGAGTGAAAACAGTTTCTTCTGTTTTCGTAATGGAATTAACTCAAAAGAAAGATTTATTTGGAAGCGTATTATTATTTGGAGATTGTTCAGTTATACCAAAACCAACTTCAGAACAATTAGCAGATATAGCTACTTCAGCTTCTGAAACAGCTAGAACAATAGCAGGAATAAATCCGAGAGTTGCTTTAATGACATTCTCAACTAAAGGTTCTGCAAACCATGAGTGTGTAGATTTAGTTAAAGATGCAGGAAAAATATTAAGAGAAAGAAAAGTTGCTTTCAGATTTGATGATGAATTACAAGCAGATGCAGCTTTAGTTAAATCAGTAGGAGAAGTTAAAGCTCCATTATCAGATGTTTCTGGAAATGCTAACGTTTTAATTTTCCCAACTTTATCAGCAGGTAATATAGGATATAAATTAGTTCAAAGACTTGCAGGAGCAAATGCTTATGGACCAATAATTCAAGGGTTAAATGCACCTATTAATGATTTATCTAGAGGATGTTCAGCTTCTGATATCGTAGTTTTAGTTGCAATTACTTCAGCTCAAGCTTGTACAGAATGTGGAATGTAATTAAAATAAAAATTAAATAAAATTAAAATAAAAAAATAAGAATAAAAGGAGTTTATTTAATGAAAGTATTGGTAATAAATTGTGGGAGTTCATCTTTAAAATATCAATTATTAAATCCTCAATCAGGAGAAGTTTTTGCAAAAGGACTTTGTGAAAGAATAGGGATAGACGGATCAAGAATGGAATATGAAGTTCCTGCAACTGATTTAGAAAAAGAATTTAAACAAGCAATGCCTACACATAAAGAGGCTTTAACATTAGTAATAAATACATTAACAGATAAAGAAATAGGAGTTATAGCTTCTGTAGAAGAAGTTGACGCTATCGGTCATAGAGTAGTTCATGGTGGAGAAGAATTTGCAAAATCAGTATTATTAACTGATGATGTTTTAAAAGCTATCGAAAAAAATAACGAGTTAGCTCCTCTTCATAATCCAGCAAACTTAATGGGAATAGATACTTGTAAAGAATTAATGCCAGGGAAACCAAATGTAGGTGTATTCGACACTGCATTCCATCAAACAATGCCAGCTAAATCTTATATGTATGCATTACCATACGAAGATTATACTGAATTAAAAGTTAGAAAATATGGATTCCACGGAACATCTCATAAATTTGTTTCAGAAGAATGTATAAAAGCTATGGGTAATCCTGAGCACTCAAATATTATAATTTGTCACTTAGGAAACGGAGCATCAATTTCAGCTGTTAAAGATGGAAAATGTATTGATACTTCAATGGGACTTACTCCATTACAAGGTGTAATGATGGGTACTAGATGTGGGGATATAGATCCTGCAGCAGTTCTATTTATAAAAGGAAAAAGAAACCTTTCTGATAAAGAAATGGATTCAAGACTAAATAAAGAATCTGGAATTTTAGGAGTATATGGAAAATCTTCTGACTGTAGAGACATGGAAAATGGAGTTGCAGAAGGAGACGAAAGAGCAATACTTGCTGAAGAAATGTTTATCTATAAAATAAAAGCTTACATAGGAAACTATGCAGCACAACTTGGTGGAGTAGACGCAGTTTGTTTCGCTGGAGGAATTGGAGAAAACGCAGCAGGAGTTAGAGAAGCAGTACTAGAAGGTTTAGAATTTATGGGAATTAAGATAGATAAAGAAGTAAATTCAGTTAGAAAGAAAGGAATTGTTGATTTAACAGCAGCAGATTCTAAAGCAAAAATATTTAAAATACCTACAAATGAAGAATTAGAAATTGCTAGAGATACTTTCAAAATAGTAAATAACAAATAGGGAAAATTAGGACATTATTCAACAGAATATTAGACAAATCTTAAGCTAGTAATATTGATAAAATAGGAGGGGATAGGAATGTCCCTTCCAATATTCAATGTGATTAATAAAAACTCAAAGGTTTAAAAGGGAGGAAACAAAATGGCAAAACAAATGCAATCTATGGATGGAAACCAGGCGGCAGCTTACGCATCATATGCGTTTACTGAAGTAGCAGGAATTTATCCTATCACTCCATCATCACCAATGGCGGAGTATACTGACGAATGGGCAGCAAAAGGTATGAAAAATATCTTTGATGTTCCAGTAAAATTAGTTGAAATGCAATCAGAGGCAGGAGCAGCGGGAACTGTTCACGGGTCTTTGTTAGCAGGGGCATTAACAACTACTTATACAGCTTCTCAAGGGTTATTATTAAAAATACCTAACATGTACAAAATAGCAGGTGAATTATTACCAGGTGTTATACATGTATCTGCAAGATCATTATCAACTCATGCATTATCAATCTTTGGAGATCACCAAGACGTATATGCAGCAAGACAAACTGGATTTGCTATGTTAGCATCTAACTCAGTTCAAGAAGTAATGGATTTAGCAGGAGTAGCACATTTATCAGCGATAGAATCTAGTATACCATTCATGCATTTCTTTGATGGATTCAGAACTTCACATGAAATTCAAAAAGTTGAGTTAATGGATTACAATGTATTCAAAAACTTAATTAATATGGATAAAGTTGAAGAATTTAGAAAAAGAGCATTAAATCCTGAGTTCCCAGTAACTAAAGGAACAGCTCAAAACGACGATATCTACTTCCAAGGAAGAGAAGCTCAAAATAAATTCTATGATGCAGTACCTGATGTAGTAGCTCACTACTTATCAGAAATTTCTAAAGCAACTGGAAGAGACTACAAACCATTTAATTATTATGGACATCCAGAAGCTGACAGAGTAATAGTAGCTATGGGATCTGTTTGTGAAGCAGCAGAAGAAGTTATAGATAATTTATTAGCTAGAGGAGAAAAAGTTGGTTTAATTAAAGTTCACTTATATAGACCATTCTCAGCTAAATATTTCTTCCAAGCATTACCAAAAACAGTTAAGAAAATGGCTGTTTTAGATAGAACAAAAGAATCAGGATCAGTTGGAGAACCATTATATCTTGATGTGTTAGCTCTATTCAATGGTAAAGAAGATATGCCAACAATAGTTGGAGGAAGATATGGACTTTCTTCAAAAGATACTAATCCAGCTCAAATATTCGCAGTTTATACTGAATTATTAAAAGATGAGCCTAAAAATGGATTCACAATAGGAATTAATGATGATGTAACATTTACTTCATTACCATTAGAAGATCACACAGTAGTTTCAAAAGAAGACGTAAAAGCTTGCTTATTCTATGGATTAGGAGCAGACGGAACTGTTGGAGCTAACAAAAACTCAATAAAAATCATAGGAGATAAAACAGATTTATATGCTCAAGCATATTTTGCTTATGATTCTAAAAAATCAGGAGGAATTACAAGATCTAACTTAAGATTTGGTAAGGATCCTATAAAATCAACATATTTAGTATCAGCTCCTTCTTTTGTAGCTTGTTCAGTGGCAGCTTATGTTGGACAATATGATATGATTTCAGGATTAAAAGATGGTGGAACTTTCTTATTAAATACTGTATGGAATGAAGAAGAATTATTAAATCATATTCCAAATAGTTTCAAAAAACAATTAGCTGAAAAAAATGCTAAATTCTATACAATCAATGCAACTAAATTAGCAGGAGAAATTGGACTTGGAAATAGAACTAATACAATAATGCAATCTGCATTCTTTAAATTAGCTGAAATCATTCCATTTGCAGAAGCTCAACAATATATGAAAGATTACGCTAAAAAATCATATGCTAAAAAAGGTGACGATATAGTTAAATTAAACTGGAACGCTATTGATAAAGGTGCTGATGGAATCCAACAAATTACTGTTGATCCAGCATGGAAAGATCTTGCAGATGAAGAAGCTTGCGAAGCATCTTGCGGATCTTGTTGTGGAGATTGTGGATGTGGAACTGTTGATAAAACAGCAGAATATGCTAAAAATATTTCTTATGCAGTAAATCATGTTAAAGGATATGACTTACCAGTTTCAGCATTTAAAGGATATGAAGACGGTACAATTGAAAATGGATTAGCAGCTCTAGAAAAAAGAGGAGTAGCAGTATCAGTTCCAGAATGGAAAGTAGACAATTGTATTCAATGCGGTCAATGTGCTTATGTATGTCCACATGCTGCAATTAGACCATTCTTATTAGATGAAAAAGAAATGGCTAATGCACCAGAAGGAATGGAAACTAAAAAACCATTAGGAAAAGGATTAGATGGATTACAATATAGAATGCAAGTATCTGTAATGGATTGTACAGGTTGTGGATCTTGTGCTAACGTATGTCCAGCTAAAGAAAAAGCTTTAGTTATGCAACCTATCGATGCAGCTAAAGAAGACGGTCAAGTTGAAAATGCAAAATATCTTTACAATGAAGTAACTTATAAAGATGACTTAATGTCTAAAAATACAGTAAAAGGATCTCAATTTGCTCAACCATTATTTGAGTTCAATGGAGCTTGTCCTGGTTGTGGAGAAACACCTTATATTAAAGCAATAACTCAATTATTTGGAGATAGAATGATGGTTGCAAACGCTACTGGATGTTCATCAATCTATTCAGGATCATCTCCTTCAACTCCTTATTGTAAAAATGCACAAGGAGAAGGACCAGCTTGGGGATCTTCATTATTTGAAGACAATGCTGAGTATGGATTCGGTATGCACGTTGCAGTTGAAGCTTTAAGAGATAGACTTCAAGATGTAATGGAAAGAGGAATGGATAAAGTAGATCCTAAAGTAGCTGCTTTATTTACAAAATGGATTGAAAATAGAAAATCATCAGCAGTAACTAAAGAGGTAAAAGAAGAATTATTACCTATGTTAGAAGCTTGTGGATGTGAAGTATCTAAAGAAATTCTTTCTTTAAAACAATACTTAGTTAAAAAATCTCAATGGATCTTCGGTGGAGACGGTTGGGCTTATGACATTGGTTATGGTGGAGTTGACCACGTTTTAGCTACAAATGAAGATGTAAATATCCTAGTAATGGATACAGAAGTTTACTCAAATACTGGAGGACAAGCTTCTAAAGCAACACCTACTGGAGCAATTGCAAAATTCGCAGCAGCAGGAAAATCATTCAAGAAAAAAGATTTAGCAGCTATAGCAATGTCTTATGGACATATTTATGTAGCTCAAGTATCAATGGGTGGAAACCAACAACAATATCTAAAAGCAATAGCTGAAGCTGAAGCTTATGATGGACCATCTTTAATCATTGCTTACGCTCCATGTATTAACCACGGTGTAAGAAAAGGAATGAGCAAATCTCAAACTGAAATGAAATTAGCAACTGAATGTGGATACTGGCCAATATTCAGATATAACCCAGCTTTAGAAGCAGAAGGTAAAAACCCTCTAATTCTAGATATGAAAGAACCAAACTGGGATAAATATGAAGAATATCTAATGGGAGAAGTTAGATATGCTACTCTTAAAAAAGCTAACCCAACTCATGCTGAAGAATTATTCGCTAAGAATAAATTTGATGCACAAAGAAGATGGAGACAATATAATAGACTAGCAGCTATGGATTTCTCATCTGAAAAAAAATAGTTATTAATTTTAGATCTCTTCAGCGTTAAGCTGAAGGGGTCTTTTTTAATTTTTTGAAATAAAAATTTGACAGATTAAACAAATGGTGATAAAATACATCAAATAAAAATAAAAGGGAGGGATATATAAAATGAAAAATATAAATAAAGCTTATCTAAAAAATATCTCTCTTGTAAATACATTTTCTTGGTATTGGTATTAAAGAAAAGTTTGTAATTGTTTTATAAAAACAGAGACAAGCTTATTTTGGTTTATAAATTACTAATTAAGAAAATGTATCTGTAATACTAATTAATATTAAATTGTTGATTAAAACCTCAGATATATCTGAGGTTTTTTTTATAAAATTTTATAAAAAAGTTTATAAAATTCTAAGACACCGAACAAATTTTTAGAATTGATTGTTTATAAAACTAATTAAATCAATGGTTTGATAAAAAAAATGCGACAGGTAAAATAATAATATTGTTATCTAGAATAAAATATTCAAAGATGATAATATTATTTAAATAAAAAATTAATTAAGGAAAGGGGAAAAATATGATTATAGTAATGAAAAATGGAACACCGGAATTAGAAATAAAAAAAATAACTGAAGAGATGGAGAAAAAAGGATTTCAAGTAAATGAAATAAAAGGATTAAATTATACAATTTTAGGATTAATAGGAGATACTATATCTGTTGACCCGAGAGATATATCAGTAAATGTCTATGTTGAAAAAGTAATGAGAGTAGAAGAACCTTATAAACGTGCAAATAGAATATTTCATCCAGAAAATAGTGTTATAGATGTTGGTGGAATAAAGGTAGGAGGAGAAAAGATAGCAGTTATTGCAGGACCTTGTTCTATAGAAACAAATGATCAAATGAATGATATAGCAAAAGAAGTTAAAAAATCTGGAGCTTCAATGCTAAGAGGAGGAGCTTTTAAACCTAGAACTTCACCTTATTCATTCCAAGGATTAAAAGAAGAAGGATTAGATATGTTAGTAGCAGCAGGTAAAAATAATGGATTACCAGTAGTAACTGAAATAATGTCTATAGATAAAATTCCTTTATTTGAAGAAAAGGTAGATTTAATTCAAGTAGGTGCAAGAAATATGCAAAACTTTGAATTACTAAAAGCTATAGGAAGAGGAACTACTAAACCAGTATTATTAAAACGTGGCTTATCTGCAACAATAGAAGAATGGATAATGTCAGCAGAATACATAATAGCTAGTGGAAATCCAAATGTAATTTTATGTGAAAGAGGAATTAGAACTTTTGAAAAGTACACACGTAATACATTAGATTTAAGTGCTGTGTTAGCTGCTAAAAAGTTAACTCATTTACCAGTTATAGTTGATCCTAGTCATGCAGCAGGAAAATGGTGGATGGTTGAGGATCTAGCAAAAGCAGCAATAGCTGTAGGAGCAGATGGATTAATGATAGAGGTTCATAATGATCCTGAAAATGCATGGTGTGATGGAGCACAATCATTAAAACCAAAACGTTTTGATAATTTAATGAAAGAATTAAAAAAGATTTCAGAAATTGTAGGACGTAGCATGGATTAAAAAATAATGATATAATACTAATATACTTAAATTATTAAGAAGCTAGGGGGCTATATGGTAGATAAGAAAAATATTTTAGAAAAGAATATAGAAGATTTAGTGTTTGCTATTGTTGGAGTTGGTTTAATTGGAGGATCTTATGCAAAATATTTAAGAAAATTTAAAGTGAAAAAAATAATTGGAATTGATATTAATAAAAATTATTTAAAAGAAGCTTTAGAAAAAAATATTATTGATGAAGCTTATGAAAATCCAAAGGAAAACTTAAAAAAAGCAGATGTTATAATATTTTCCATATACCCAAGTACCTTAGTTAGATTTATAAAAGATAATGTTAAGTATTTTAAAGATAGTGTTTTATTGACTGATGCAACAGGAATTAAAGGAAAATTAATAAATGAAATAGAGCCACTTTTGGGAGAAAATATGGATTTTATTTTTGGTCATCCCATGGCTGGTAGAGAAGGAGTTGGAGTAGGACAATCTACAAAAGATATGTTTAAAGGAGCTAGTTATATACTTATTCCAACTTCTAGAAATAAAAAAGAGAATATTGTTTGGATGGAGAATTTTATAAATCTTTTAGAATGTAAAGATTATATAAAAGTTTCTCCTGAAAAACATGATGAAATTATTTCTTATACTAGTCAACTTCCTCATGTTATGGCAGTAGCTTTGGTAAATAGCAGTAATATGGATGAAAATTCTAAATATTTTATTGGCGGAGGTTACAAAGATACTACCCGTGTTGCAGATATTAATGAAGATTTATGGTCTGATTTATTATTAGACAATAAAAAGTTTATCATAGAGGAAATAAAAAAATTGGAAAATGAACTAGAAAAATGGAGAGATGCTTTAGAAACAGAAGATGTGATTCAATTAAAAAATATGATGAAAGAAGCCACAATAAAGAGAAGAGGGATAATGAATGCAAAAAATAAAAATTAATTTAGGACCAAAGACATATGATATTGAAATAGAATCAGGAATTTTAGATAAAATAGGTGGTAAAATAAAAAAATTTATATCTGCAGAAAAAATAGCAATAATTACAGATACTAATGTAAATGCTCTTTATGGTAAAGTCTTAGAGGATTCTTTAAAAAAAGAAGGGTATATTGTAGAAAGAATAGTTTTTCCTGCAGGGGAACAAAGTAAAAATTTACAAGTTTTAGAAAAAGTTTATAGTGAATTAGCAGAGTTTGGATTAACTAGAAGTGATTTGGTTATTACTTTAGGAGGAGGAGTTACAGGAGATTTGGGAGGATTTGCAGCAGCAAGTTTTTTACGTGGTGTAGATTTTATACAAGTTCCAACTTCTTTACTTGCTCAAATAGATAGTAGTGTTGGTGGGAAAGTAGCTGTAGATTTACCTAGTGGAAAGAACTTAGTGGGACATTTTTATCAACCTAAAGCTGTTTATATAGATCCTGAATTATTAAAAACATTACCTAAAAAATATTTACATGATGGTTTTGCAGAAGCTATAAAATATAGCTGCATAAGAGATCTTGAGCTTTTTGAAAAATTTGAAAATATGAATAAAGACGAGGATATAATAAATTCAGCAGAAGATATTATTTTTAGATGTTGTTCAATAAAAGGAAAGATAGTTGAAAATGATGAACTAGATAAAGGTGAGAGAATGGTTCTTAATTTTGGACATACAATAGGACATGCTGTTGAAAAATATTATGGATTTGAAAAATATACTCATGGTGAAGGTGTTGGAATAGGAATGATAAGAATGACTAGTACAACAGAAAAATTAAATATCACAGAAAAAGGAACAGTAGAAAGAATAAAAAAATTATTAGAAAAATTTAATTTACCAACTTCTGTTCAAATGGATTCTTTAGAGATTCATAAAATTATAAAAATGGATAAGAAAAAATCAGGAAGCAAAATAACTGTAATTGTTCTAAAAAGATTAGGGCAAGGGGAACTAATGAAGATAGATTTTAAAGATATAGATAAGTATATTATTTAATATCTAGAAAGGAGAGAATATTGAATATTTTAAAAATAACACCAAAAAATTTAAATGGAAATATTTCTATTCCTTCTTCTAAAAGTATGGGACATAGAGAGATAATATGTGCTGCTCTTGGAAAAGGAGAAAGTATAGTAGATAATATAAGTATTTCTAAAGATATTGATGCAACATGCAATTCTCTTAGGAATTTAGGAATTGAAATAGAAGAAGTAAAATCTAAAATTAATGGAAGAAAAGCTTTTAAAATTTTAGGAACAGATGGAAATCTTAAAGTGAAAAATAAAATTATAGATTGTGGTGAGTCAGGATCTACTCTTAGATTTCTAATACCTTTTGGAGCAATTTGTGGAGAAGAAGTTATATTTAAAGGTCAAGGAAAATTAGTATCAAGACCACTAGATGCATATTATAATATTTTCGATAAAAAAGGGATAATTTATGAAAACATTGAAAATAAAAATTTACCTTTAAAAGTTAATGGAAAATTAAAAGCTGGAGAATATGAATTACCTGGAGATGTAAGTTCTCAATTTATAACAGGACTTTTATTTATATTACCTTTATTAAAAGGAGACTCAATATTAAAAATAACTTCAAAATTAGAATCTCGTAGTTATATTGATTTAACTCTTTCTTGTCTAGATAAATATGGAATAAAAATAGAACATGATAATTATATGGAATATAGAATTAAGGGTAATCAACATTATAAAAATAATGAAGATTCTTATGTAGAAGGAGATTATTCTCAAATTGCTTTTTGGTTAGTAGCAGGAGCCTTAAATGAAAAAGGAAATAATATTAACTGCCAAGGAATAGATTTAAATTCTTTACAAGGAGATAAAGTTATTTTAGAGATTTTAGAAAGAATGGGAGTTAAACTAAATATTAAAGAATCTATAAATGAAATAGAAGTTTTAGGTGGAGAAAAAACAAATAAAACTATTATAGATGCAAGTGATTGCCCAGATATAATTCCTGTTCTTACAGTATTAGCTAGTGTAAGTAAAGGGATAACTGAAATAAAAAATGCAGGGAGATTAAGAATAAAAGAATGTGATAGATTAGAAGCTATTACTACTGAATTAAATAAAATAGGTGCAGATATTAAAGAACTTCCAGATGGACTAATAATTAATGGAAAAGAAAACTTAATAGGTGGAGAAGTAGAGTGTTGGAATGATCATAGAATAGCTATGAGTATGGCAGTTGCTTCTATAAAATGTAAAGAGTCTTTAACATTAAGGGGAACGGAATGTGTTAAAAAATCTTATCCTGAATTTTGGAATGATTTTGCAAAGTTAGGAGGAAAATATGAGTAGTGTATTTGGAGAAAAACTAAGAGTATCTATATTTGGAGAATCTCATGGATTAGGAATTGGAGTAGTTATTGATGGATTTCCTTCAGGACTAGAAATAGATTTAGAAAAAGTAAAAAAGGAAATGAAAAGAAGAGCTCCAGGAAGAAATAAAATGTCTACTCAAAGAAAAGAAAAGGATGAAGTAATTATACAAAGTGGTATATTTGAAGGAAAAACTACAGGAACTCCAATATGTGGACTGATATTGAATACTAATCAAAAATCTAAAGATTATAGTTATTTAAAAAATGTAATGCGTCCTAGTCATGCTGATTATTCTGGAAAAATAAAATATAAAGGTTATAATGATTATAGAGGGGGAGGTAGTTTTTCAGGAAGATTAACTGCTCCTTTAGTTTTTGCAGGTGTTCTTGCAAAACAATATTTAGAAAAGCATGAAATATTTGTAGGTGGACATATTTCATCAGTAGGTAAAGTTAAGGATAATAGTTTTAATACTTTAAATGAAACAAAGGAATTGTTTGATGAAATAAGTGAAAAGGCAATTCCTGTAATAAATGATAATATTTCAAGTGAAATGGAAAAAGAAATATCAATAGCTAGAGAAAATAAAAATTCAATTGGTGGGAAAATAGAGTGTATGATAACAAATGTACCTGCAGGAATTGGAGATCCATTTTTTGATTCTGTGGAAAGTAGATTATCTCATATGTTATTTTCAATACCTGCTGTTAAAGGAGTTGAATTTGGTTTAGGATTTGCAATTTCTGAAATTTATGGGGATGAAGCAAATGATTCTATGTATATAGATAATGAAGGGAATATTAAAACTAGAACAAACAATAATGGAGGTATTCTTGGGGGAATTACAAATGGAATGCCAATTATATTTAGAGTCGGAATAAAACCAACTCCTTCAATAGGAATGCCTCAAGAAACAGTTAACTTAGAAACAAAGGAAAATACAATACTTGAAGTAAATGGTCGTCATGATCCTTGTATTGTTCAAAGAGCTGTACCAGTTGTGGAAAGTGCTGCAGCAATTGTAATACTTGATTTATTGCTTTCAAGTGGTTTAAAATAAAATATTTATAATGGGGTATTTATGGAAAAAAATAACGGAAAAAATAAAATATATGTTGGGTATCAAGGAGTTGAAGGGGCGTACAGTCATTTAGCCATAGAGGAATATTTTAAAGATGAGAATATAGAAGAATTTAATTATTCTATATTTGAAGATGTTTTAGAAGCTGTTTCAAAGGGTGAGATAGAATATGGGATTTTACCAATTGAGAATTCTTCAACAGGTGGAATTACAGAAGTTTATGATTTGATAAGACAATATAATTGTTTTATTATAGGAGAAAAAATTATAAAAGTTGACCATAATTTACTAGCTTATCCTGGAACAAAACTTGAAGATATAAGAGAAGTTTATTCTCATCCTCAAGGTTTTGCTCAGTGCAGAGGATTTTTTAAAGAACATCCTAAGATGAAACAAATTCCATATTATAATACTGCTAGAGGAGCAAAATTAGTTAGTGAAGAGAAAAAAAATTATATGGGAGCTGTTGCAGGAAAGCAAGCAGCAAAACGTTATAATTTGGAAATATTAGCTTCTAATATAAATGCAAATAAAAATAATTATACAAGATTTTTTATAATTTCGAAAAAAATGATAAAAAATGAAAAAGCAAATAAAATAACTATGGTGGTAACATTAAAACATGAGCCAGGAAGTCTTTATAAACTTTTAGGATGTTTTTCTAACTATAATATGAATATGGAAAATATAGAATCTCGTCCAATAGCTGAAGAGCCATGGCAATATTTCTTTCATATTGACGTTACAGGAAACTTAGAGGAAGAAAATGTTAGAGAAGCTTTAGAAAAAATGAAAGAATTTGTTTCAGAATATAAAGTTTTAGGAAATTATATTGGAGAAAAAAAATAAAAGAGGGTGAAAATTATGATTAAACTAGGATTATTAGGAAGACATTTAAGTCATAGTTTATCTCCTAAAATTCATGAATTTCTATTTGAGGAGTTACAGATTCAAGGTAAATATGATTTATTTGAAAAAGAAGAAAAAGATGTAAATGATTTTATTCAAGATATATCTGATGAAAATATTGGAATAAATGTAACAATACCTTATAAAATAAAGGTTATAAAATCTTTAGATTGGATTTCTGAAGAAGCTTCTAAAATAGGAGCGGTTAATACGATTCATTTTAAAAATGGAAAAAAATATGGATATAATACAGATTATTTTGGATTTTCAAGATTGTTAGAACAAAATAGTATAGATGTATCAAATAAAAAAGTTGTTGTTTTAGGAGCTGGTGGTGCAGCTAGGGCAGTAATAACTTGTTTAAGAGATTTAAAAGCTAAAGAAATTATTATTGTTGCAAGAAATTTAGAAAAAGCAACCTCTCAACTAGGAAATTTACTGGGAGAAGATACTAGAATGATAACCTTTAATACTTTAGAAAAAGAAAATCAAAAAGGGTATCTAGTAGTTAATTCTACCCCTGTAGGTATGTTTCCTAATATTTATGATTGTCCAATAAGTGAAAAAAGTATTAGAAATTATGAGGTTTTTGTAGATTTGATATATAATCCTTTAGAAACTAAATTTTTAGAAAAAGCAAGACTATGTGGAAAAAAAGCAGTTAATGGAATGTTCATGCTAGTAGCTCAAGGAATAGCTTCGGAGGAAATTTGGCTTAATAAAAAAATAGGAAATGATGTAATCGAAAAAATAGCGAAAAGATTAGAAAATAATAAGAATATTGTTCTTATAGGTATGCCTGGCTGTGGAAAAACTTATATTGGAAAAATATTGGCTGAAAAATTAAATAAAGAATTTATAGATTCAGATGAATATTTACAAACTTTAGAAAAAAAATCTATTTCAGAACTATTCGTATATGGAGAAGAATATTTTAGAGAGGTTGAAACAAAGGCTATTAAAGAAATATCTTTGAACAAAAATAAAGTAATATCAACAGGTGGGGGAGTTATAAAAAAATATGAAAATATAGAGCTTCTTAAAAAAAATGGAATTATAATTTTTTTAAACCGTCCTTTAGAAAGAATAATAGAGGATATAGATGTAAGTTCAAGACCTCTTTTATTAAAGGGGATAGAAGAGATTTATAGTATTTATAATAAAAGAGTAGAATTTTATAAAAAATATTCAGATTATATTATAGAAAATAAAACTGGTATAAATCAAGTGGTAGATAGTATAATCGATATTATACAAAAATAAAGGGGTTGATACTGTGAAAATATTAGTTATAAATGGTCCAAATATAAATATGCTAGGAGTAAGGGAAGAAAATATTTATGGAAAAGAAGATTATAATTTTCTTTGTGAATTGATAGAAAAAAAATCAAAAGAATTAAATATAGAAGTTGAAATAAAGCAAAGTAATTATGAAGGAGAAATAGTAGAAATTATTCAAAAAGCTTATAATAATGTTGATGGGATAGTTATAAATCCAGCAGCTTATACACATTATAGCATAGCTATATTAGATGCTTTGAAAGCTGTAAATATTCCTACTATAGAAGTTCATATTAGTAATATTCATAAGAGAGAAAAAATGCGTCATACCTCAATAACAGCGGCAGGATGTTTGGGTCAAATCTCAGGACTTGGACTTAAGGGTTACATTTTAGCTATGGAAGGATTAATAGATTTTATTAAAAATCAAAAAAACTAGTTATTTTATTTGAAGATATTGTTTACTTTTTTGATATTGTAAGCTATAATCAAAATAGAAGGTACTTTAATTTAAACTAAATATTTAATAGGAGGAGATTTATATGAGAAAGATACTTATTCCATTAGATGGTAGTGAAAGAAGTTTACATTCTATTTCTTTAATGAAAGAACTATATGCGCCTACTGAAGTAGAAATAGTTTTAATGTATGTTGAAGAGGGAACAGAAGAAATTTACAAAGATTTAGATGAAGCATTAAGAGGAAAAACTTATGAAGAGGGGAAAAGAATATTTGAAAGCCACAATTTAAAGGACAAAATAGAGAAAAAATTAGATTCTCCTATGGAACTTTTAAAAGATTATTCTGTTAAAAAAGAAGTATCTTTTGATAAAAAAATTGGTAAAGAAATATTGAAGGTAGCTAAAGAAAATGAAGTGGATCTTATTATAATGACTAAATCAACTAAAAAAGGATTTGAAAAAATGATTGGTTCAGTTACTACTTATGTAGTTAAGCATGCTCATTGTATGCTTCTTATTGCTCCAGAATAAAATAAATGAATTTAAGAGCCCGTAAAAGGGTTCTTTTTTTTATTTATATTTATTATAATTGACATAATTAAAAATATGTAATATAGTGATATAGAACTAAATAAATAAGGAGAAAAAATGGACAATAAATTATTACAATATTTTATTTTAATTTTAGGAACTTTTGCCTTGTCAACTTCAGCTATATTTGTTAAATTAAGTGATGCTCCTTCTTCTATAGTAGCTTTCTATAGATTAGGTTTTACTTTTTTAATGTTATTTCCCTTTGTGTTTACAAATAAAAAAAATTTAAAACAAGTAAAAGAATTAACAAAAAAACAAATTTTAATAGGGGCTGCTTCTGGGATATTTTTATCACTACATTATCTATTATGGTTTGAATCTTTAAAATTTACATCGGTAGCAAGTTCTACAGTTATTGTAACTCTTCAACCTGTTTTTGCCTTTGCAGCAAGTGCTTTAATATTTAAAGAAAAATTTTCTAAGCAGGCAATTTTAGGAGCTTTTATTTCTATTATAGGTTGCGCTATTATAGGATGGGGAGATTTTCAGATTAGTGGGACAGCATTAATTGGAGATATAATGGCTTTTGTAGCTGCAGGAGTTATAACAGCTTATTTTTTTGTGGGACAAATTTTAAGGAAAGAAATAGATGTAGTTCCTTATTCTATTGTAGGATATGGAATGAGCTCTATAATTTTGTTTGTATATTCTATAGTAACAAAAGCTTCTTTTTTTAATTATTCTAAATTAACTTGGTGGTGTTTTTTAGGATTAGCTCTTATTTCAACAGTTTTAGGTCAGGTTATCTTTAATTGGTTGTTAAAATGGGTTAGTGCTTCAACAGTTTCCATGTCTATTTTAGGAGAATCTGTAGGAACGTGTATTCTTGCTTATCTTATACTTGGAGAGATTTTAACAATAAAACAATTTATAGGAATATTAATTATTTTAAGTGGTCTTTTAATGTATTTTATAGATAATAAAAAGAAATCAGATAATAGTTAAGCTCCCTTAAGGGAGCTTTTTTTATTTCATTAGATTGAAAATAGAAATATTTTTAATGATTTTTTTATTTATATTATAATTTCCATTGTATATATAAATTGGAACTAAAGCTTTTGTATGAGAACCATTATTTTTCCAATCAAAACTAGGAACTTTATTTTTTCCTTTATTAATTAAATTTTTAATTCCACCAGTTTCGTGATCAGCGGTTATAATAACCATAGTATCTTTATTTTTTTTAGCCCATTGTAAAACATAGTCTACAGTGGAACCAAAATTTTTCATTTCATGGATAGTTCTATCTTTTTCAAGAGCATGGGAAGCATCATCTATTCTACCTCCTTCTACCATTAAGAAGAAGCCTTTTTTATTTTTTGAAAGTATATTTAAAGATTTTGCTGTCATTTCTTTTAATGAAGGAGCTATCTTTTCTTGATCAAAGTATGGAAGATTTGTATTTCCAAAAGTAGCAATTATTGGTTTGTTTTTATAAGATAAAAGTTTAAAATCATCATAAGTATCAATAACTTGAAAGTTATTTTGTTTAAAAGATAATTTTTTTAAATCTGTAAGCTTAGGATCTCCACCTCCCATTATAATATCTGGCTTTATACTAAGGAAATCATTTAAAATTTCATCATGATTGTGTCTGTTGTTGCTGTGAGAAGCGAAAACAGCAGGAGTAGCATCTGTTATTGAGGTTGTAGTAATTATTCCAGTTGATTTTCCTTCTGATTTTTTAAGTTCAAGTATAGTTTTTTCATTCTTGTTAAAAATATTTTCAGATATTTTTCGAGGGTTAGTTTTAATTCCTGTAGCCATTGCTGTTCCAGCAGCAGCAGAATCTGTAGTTTCAAAAAACATACTTAAATTTTCAACATATCCTTTTGGTAAAGATTCAAATTTAAATTTTTGACCATTTAAATATTCTCCAGCTTTTATATGATTTTCGCCCATTCCGTCTCCAATTAAAAGAATAACATTTTTAGGTGCTTTTTCTTTAGGGAAAAGAAAAGATGTTGAATGTATAAAGAATATTAAAAATATAAAAATGATAAAGGTTAAGACGATTTTTGTTAATTTTTTCATTTGAATAACTCCTTTTGTGTATTGTAAAGTTATTATAAATGAAAAATATTAATATTTGGTTAATATTTCCTTAAAGTTTTTTTATTATAAAAAAGAACTATAGATTTTTCTATAGTTCTTAGTATATTTATTATTTGTTTTTTAGATATCATAGGTTAATAAATTTCCATTTTTATCATATCGTTTAGGTTTTTTCAAATTTTCTTTCATGGTTTTGAAAAATTCTTTTTTTTCATTTTGGGAAATATTTTTTTTAAAAACAATTTCTCCATTTTTTATTTCTACTTTTTTAATTAAATTTTTGGGAAAAGGAACTAGCATTCTAAATCACCTCTTTCAATCTATAATATTACTTTAAAATAAGATTTTTTATAATTTCATACATATCTCCCTACTCAAAGTATACTACTTTTATTTTAGATAATCAATTTTTATATTTTGTTTACGGGCTAAATATAAGTAATTTTAAAATTAATCCTTCTAAATAAATGTTTTTGATAATAAAATATTAAATAATTATTACTCTTAAAAAAGATTAAGGTGGTATAATATAGATAAGAATTCTTTTCAAAATTATCTCAATCATGAAAAACAACTTATAATATGTGCTTGAAGCATTTTTAAAACACGAGGTATAAAAAAAATAGTATTGACATATTAAAAAAATAGTATATAATATTTTAAAACTATAAATTAAATTTAATTGATTATAAGTTTTTAAAATTATAAACAAAATGTACGGTATTCTTAATGGAAATTAAGAGAGGAGGAGTTTATGAGTGTAGAGCATAGAGGAGAATGGGGCTCAAGAATGGGATTTATTCTTGCAGCTATAGGTTCAGCAGTAGGATTAGGAAATATATGGAGATTTCCATATACGGTAGCAAGTAATGGAGGGGGAGCATTTTTAATTCCTTATTTAGTAGCATTATTAACTGCAGGAATTCCAATTTTAATATTAGAATTTTCTTTAGGTCATAAAACGAGACATAGTGCTCCAGGAGTATTTGGACATTTAAATAAAAAATATGAAGTTGTTGGATGGTTTCAAACATTGATAGCTTTTTGTATAACAACTTATTATGTTGTCATTATTGCGTGGGCTGTAAGTTATGCAGGATATGCATTAACTGGAGCTTGGGGGAGTGATCCGAAAGGATTTTTATTTGGAAATTATTTACAATTAACTGACTCTCCAATGAAATTAGGAGGATTGAATACAAAGGTATTAATTCCACTTTTAATTGTATGGTTAGTTAATTATATTGTTATTAGGTTAGGTATTAAGGGGGGGCTAGAAAAAGCAAATAAAATATTTATGCCTTTACTTGTAATAGCTCTTTTAATTATTGTAGTAAGAGGAGTAACTTTACCAGGTGCTTTATCAGGTTTAGATTATTTTTTCAAACCAGATTTTAGTAAACTATTAGATCCTCAAGTTTGGTTATCTGCTTATGGTCAAATTTTCTTTTCTTTAAGTGTTTGTTTTGCAATTATGTATGCTTATTCTAGTTATTTACCAAAGGATTCAGATATAGTAAACAATGCATTTATAACAGGACTTGGAAATTGTAGTTTTAGTTTATTATCTGGAATAGGAGTATTTAGTGTGTTAGGGTACATGGCTTATAGTCAAGGTGTAAGTGTAGCAGAAGTATCTTCAGCTGGAGTAGGGCTTGCTTTTGTAGTTTTTCCTCAAGCTATAAGTGCATTGCCAGGGATGAATGGAATAATCGGAGTAATTTTCTTTGCTTCTTTAATATTTGCAGGATTTTCATCTTCAATATCAATAGTGGAAGCTGTAGTGGCATCTATTAGAGATAAATTTAATTTAACAAGAAAACAAGCTTTAAATAGATTTACATTAATATCAGGTTTATTATCTTTAGTTATAGCTACTAAAGGTGGATTATATATTTTGGATATCGTGGATTATGCAACAAATCAATATGGAATTGTTATGGCAGGATTTGCGGAACTAGTTATATTTGGATGGCTTTTTAAAACTGATAGTGTAAGAAGATATGCGAATAGTCTTTCTGATTTTGCAATTGGAAAGTGGTGGTTAGTTTGTATTAGAGCTACATCATTAATTCTTGGATTAATGTTGTTCTTGAAAATAAAAAATACAATAAATAATCCATATGAAGGATATTCTTGGCTAGCTTTAGGGATATATGGAATGGGTGTAATTATTGCAGTTATAATTGGAGCGATTATACTGGCTAAGAAAAAAGGTTCAGATAAATTTGAACAAGATATATATCATAATGGTCTTGGAAATGAAATAAAATTAGATGTAGAAGATTAAAAGGAGGATGAGTTTATGAGTACAGGAGCAATAATAATGGCTATTTTAAGTTGTGTCATCCTTTGGGGTGGATTTGCAGTTTGTTTAAGAATTGCTTTAAAGTCAAATAAATAATAAAATGACTCTACTTATTAAAAACTTTAATAGGTAGAGTCTATAAAAATAATTAAAAAATAAATTTTAAGTCTTGACATTTTATAGAATAAAAGGTATTATATTACTACCATGTCAAATATTTAAAATTTTATATTTTTAAATATTTACCAAAAGGGCTTAGTTAATTTCTAAGCCCTTTTAGTTTATCTAAATTATTTATTTCATAAGATAAAACTTCTTTCCAAATTTCTTTTAGATAAATGTTATTAAAGTATTTTTTTATTGTGCAATATCCAGGTAAATTTTCACATAGTGAAATTTCAGTCATAGATAGTTTGTGATCATTGTTTTTGTGATATTCTTCTAAAAGTTTAATTGTTAAAATTTCTTTGCTATATGTTTTATAACTATTTGGAACTTTAAGATCATCACATATACTTCCAGCTAAAGCATTAATATAACCATATTTTTTTAAATAAGAATCTCTAAATTCTTTTTTATCTGACGGATTATATATTTTTATAAAATTTTCCATTTGTTTTTGATGAGTCATTTGTCCAAATAAGAGGTGAGGGCGGGAAATTTTAATATTGTGCAAATAAGGTTTTGTGATTGGCTTTATTGTTAAATTAAAATTATTTTTTTCAAAATATTTAGCAATTAAGTCGAATAGATTGTAAAAATCTTTAATATTTAAATCATTCATAAGTTTTAAATTATTATTAAACAATAATTTTGTGGAAATAATTATATTTTCTTTTGAATATTTTAGTAAAAGATTTTTTAATAATAATTCTTCCTTTTCTTCCATAAGAGTCATCTCCTTAAAATACATTCTGTTACTAAATTATATTATATGCTTTATTTTGAAAAAATCAAATAAATTTTAAATTTTTAGTTGTGGTTAATCATTCCCATATTAACAATTCTGTTTTTTATTAAAGCTGTAACTTCATCTAAATTTTCATTAATTTTTTCTTTTCTTTTTTGTGAATCTTTGTAAGGGAAACTAACTGCTTTTTTATTAATTAATTTTTCAAGGGCTTGAGCTTCTAAATTACAAAGACATTTTATTTCTTTTCCTTTAACATATATTTCTTCTAAGTAAAATGGTTTATGTTTATCTAGAGCAACAGACAAACTATTGTAAGTAGATTTAAAGTTTTCTAATCTCTTTTTCTTTTCAGTAACTGTAATGGGAGAATCTAATTTAGGAGCCAATTTATTTGTTTCGAGATTTAAATTGTAGATCAAGTCAAAAATTTCAGTGTATATTTTAAATTCTAATTCAAATTGAAGTTTTGCAACTGAGTTTTTACTTGCTAAGAAGTCTTTATACTCTTTTATTTGAGTTTTCAATATGAAAATAATGAAGAAAGGATTTATAAAAGCTAAAATTGCTATAACGGCTGTCATATTTAAGTTTGTGAAAATACTAAGTCTAATTAAAATAAATAAAAAAAATACATATGCTAAAACTTTAAAAGCTTGTTTTTCTAAAAGATTTTTCTTTTCCATATATTCTCATCTCCTTAAGGTTCTTTTCTATAATTATACTATAAGAATATAAAAAAAGGATTAAATACTAGCTTTTAAATTATGTTATAAAAAAATCTTTAATAAAGTTGACAAATTGAAATTATGAGGGTATCCTTTTAGTAACCTCAATATTAAATTATTTGTGTAATATTTTTTACCTAAAGACCTAGTTTTCTAGGTCTTTTTATATTAACTTTCTAACCAATCCCAAGCTTCATTTATTTTATTAGCTTCAAATTTAGCTCTATTGATATTAGCTAATTCAAATAGGGGCTGTATTTGTTTGAAAAATATTTCTGCTATTTCAGCATCTGAAACTAAAGCAACTTTATTGATTCTATTAAAATTTTGAACTATCCACTTTAAATCTTCTAATTCTGCTTTGGTATCCCAAGTGATATTTTTTTCTACTAGAACAAGAATATTTATTTTTTCATGCTTTTCTAAAATAGAATTTAATTTTCCTAAAAAAGTTAGTTCTT
Organism: Fusobacterium sp. JB019; assembly: GCA_030673965.1. Classification (NCBI taxonomy): domain Bacteria; kingdom Fusobacteriati; phylum Fusobacteriota; class Fusobacteriia; order Fusobacteriales; family Fusobacteriaceae; genus Fusobacterium; species Fusobacterium sp. JB019. Next base: position 133,169 of record JAUTCN010000002.1, read on the forward strand.
CTTCTAAAGTTACTTTTCCACTAGCATGTATTCCAAAATTAGCCTTATTGCTTCTTGAAAGTAATTCAATCATATTATCCTTCCTCCTTCATATAAATGAAACCAATAAAATAAATATCTAATTATTAAAACGTATTACTATAAGTACATTGTAGATCTTTTCATGATTCTTTTCAATGGAAAAATATAAAAAATTAAAAGACTTGACATATGAAGATTATAAGAGTATTCTTAAATTAATCTTTTCTTAATATACAAGTGTTATCTTTCTAAAGGCTTAGTTAATTCTAAGCCTTTTTTTATTTAAATAATCATTAAATAACAGTGCCAAATTTAACTTTCTTAAATATAATAATTTAAACTGTTGACAATTAATACATCTGGAGGTATATTTAAAACGTAGTGTTCGCTATAAATTTAAATTATGTAAGGAAGGAGGTATTTGTTATGATTTTTTATATAAATGAGAATACACACGAAATACATAGACTAACATGTAGTTTTGTTGATCCTGATAAATATCCTAATGTTGTTTATTTAGGAAATTATAATTCTTCTGAAAAAGCAGTAATAGATGCTTTAGAAAGAAGTTATTATAAAGCAAATGCTTGCACTCATTGCTGCTCTAAAACTAATGTTGATTAATTTTTTAGTTAGAGACTAGGGTGAAACTAAGCTTTTTTGTAATTGCTTTTCAGATATTTAATAAAAATAAATAGATTATAAATAAAAAAAGAAAACCTTTTATAATATAAGGCTTTCTTTTTTTATTGTTTAAAGTTTAGGGTAGGAAACTCATAAACCTGACTAAAGTTTAGGAGTTAATAAAATGTAAAACATCTACATCACAAGATAATAATACCACAATTAACTTTGAAAGTCAAATCATTTGATTTTAATGTTAAAATCTTTTAATAATCCAATTAAATCAGGAAGAGAAAATTGTCCTCCTGTGATATTATTTGTTAAAGGATTTATTCTATAATTAGTAGCTTTTTTAAAGTTAGAATTTTCTAAATTGCAATTTTCAAAACATGTTCCTTGTAAGTCACAATTTTTAAAAGAGGCTTGTTTAAGATTAGTATTAGAAAATAAACATTCTTTTAAAGTGGAATTTGAAAAATCTATTTTCTTTAAATCTAATTTGCTAAAATCACAATATTTTAAGTATGATTTAAGAAAGACTACTTCAATTATAAATTGATTGATATTACTTAAAAAAATATTGATAAGTTCAGAATTTTCAAAATTTAAATCTATAAATTTTGAATGGCAGAAAGTACAGGTATTTAATTGACAAGATTTAAAGGTACAGTTTTCAAAGATAGTATTATTAAAGTTTATTTGGTTAAAAGCTATTCCTTCAAATGTGCAACTTAAAAATTCGCTGTTTTCAAAAGTTAATGTTTCCATATCTTTTTTAGTAAAAATTATATCTTCGTAGTACATATTTCACTTTCTTTATAAAAAGTTTAAACTATTTATTTTTTTGTTTTAATATAACATAGAGGTGAGAAGGAGTCAATTTTTAATGTGATTAAGGAAGAGATAATAAAATAATTAGAAATCAAAAAAAGAAAACCTTTTATATAAAAAGAGATTTTCTTTTTGTTCCACATTGGTTAGATTAAAATATGTTAATTCCTGATACACCTTCAGAATATAACATAAAGTTTACATTCCACATTGGTTAGATTAAAATGAAAAAGCTATTATCAATGGTATTAAAGATGGTAAAGGTTTACATTCCACATTGGTTAGATTAAAATTAAAAGGAGCTATAATAGGAATCGTTATTTTGATTTGTTTACATTCCACATTGGTTAGATTAAAATGTTACATACATTTTTGGAAAGTAAGCAAGATTTTACAACTGTTTACATTCCACATTGGTTAGATTAAAATTAGTGTCCATTTCTTTTCTTTGTAATTTATATTCTTATGGTTTACATTCCACATTGGTTAGATTAAAATTAACCAAATAGAAATCAAAAAAGAAATTGTAGATATGATGGTTTACATTCCACATTGGTTAGATTAAAATTTTTCTACTATTTTATCTTCTATTTCTTCATAATTTTCGTTTACATTCCACATTGGTTAGATTAAAATAGGTACCCTTGTAACCTTTTTAAAATTATAACATAAGAAAGTCGTTTCTGTCGACCCCCTAAATTTTCATGATTTTTGCTATAAGTTTTACTAATTCATCTCTTTAATTTTTATGTAAAATATTTATTTTGTTAGCTTTATAAAAAACTGTCGATCTATAGGTAAATTTGTCTTACCGGAGGTCGACAGTTTTTGAAGCTTTAAAATATAAAAAATTTATATATTTAACTTTTTAAGATATTTTTAGACTTGATAAATTGAGATTATGAGGGTATCCTCGTAATACTTAAAGATATTACAGACTAAGGCTTAGTTAATTCTAAGTCTTTTTTATTCACTGTTGACAAATTTAAAAAACGGGTGTAGTATCAAGTTAGATGTAAATATTTCATAGAGTAACTCCTAAAATTTAAATCCTTAAGACCTGGAATTATTTCTAGGTCTTTTTGGTGTGTTGACAAAGTAGTAATTCAGGAGTATATTATATTTAGCATAATCCTTATGCAATGTAATATTGAAAGGTCTAGATATATATCTAGACCTTTTTGTGTTTGTTGACAAATTAAGAATTTGAAGGTATAACTATAGTGCCATTAAAAATATATTAAGCATTACCTTTTAAGACTTAGATTTTTATCTAAGTCTTTTTTTATAGAAAGATTATTGGTTGACAATTGATTTGTCTAGGTGTATACATAGAATGTAGGAAGCATTAAGTTAAACTATAAAAGAGAGGAGGTGCTAATAGATGTCAAAGACTAATAAAGAACTAGCTGTTGATGTAGCTTTAAAAATTATTGAAGCACAATTGATAAGTTTTTATGATCCAAATAGACCTAGTGATAGTAAAAAGAAATATGAAGCTACCCCACTAATAAATATTACTTGTAAGATAATAAAAGATGTTTATAAAACATTGGAAGAATTAGATGGAAATTCAAACAAAGAGATAGATATAGATATCGAGGCTCTTGATATACCATAGTTAAATCTTGGGTTAGTTAACCCAAGATTTTTTTATTTACTAAATTTATTTTATTTAGTTTTGTTTGTTGGAATTTTTTTATAAAATTGTAGTTAATTATAATTCTTATTAAAGAATTATTTTAGAAAATTTTAGAGAAAAAGGTATATTTGTTTTATTAATTTCCATAGTGGTTAGATTAAAATTTACAGCAGAATTTAATTTTGCTACAGATATGAAAGAATTTACATTCCATAGTGGTTAGATTAAAATAAACCCTTTTAGAACGGCGTCCTCTGTAATAAAATTATTTACATTCCATAGTGGTTAGATTAAAATAGGTACCCTTGTAACCTCCCTAAAATTATAGCATAAGAAAGTAGTTTCTGTCGACCCCCTAAAATTGCATAAATTTTCCCATAAGTTTTTCTTGTTTATTTAATAAATTTCCTGATAAAGTATTTTTTTTGTTGAAGTTATAAGAAACTGTCGATCTATAGGTATTTTTACCTTACCGGAGGTCGACAGTTTTTGGATTTAAAAAAAGAAATATGATAAAAGTTTTCAAAACTAAAAGTTTCTTCAATAGGTTTAACATATAATGGTTTAGTTCAATATTCGAAATGATAAAGTAACTTTTTCAAACAATTTTTAAATGTTTTGCTTTTTTTTAATATTTTTAGACTTGACAAATTAAATTTTTGGGGGTATCCTCATAATACCTTTAAGTATTATATATTACAGACTAAGGCTTAGTTCATTCTAAGTCTTTTTTATTTTGTTTTACAGTTGACAAAATAAAAATATGAAGGTATAACTATAGTGCCATTAAAAATATATTAATCATTAACTTTAAAGACTTAGATTTTTATCTAAGTCTTTTGTTATTTAATAAATAATATTTTCTTTCAAATTGAAATATTAAAAATTTACAAAAAAATAAAAAAAGGTAGAAAATAATTCTACCTTTTGTTTGTTTCTTGTTTGTTGTAATTTTGAAAACATATGCAATTGTACACCGACAAAAAGAATTATAAATTACATAAAGCATTGTTTTTCAACAGTTTTACAACTTTATGCAAAGTTATAAAAAAGATGGTGCCTAAGGCGGGACTTGAACCCGCAAGGTGCAAAGCACCGGGAGATTTTGAGTCTCCTACGTCTACCAATTCCATCACTCAGGCACTACCCAAATATAGTATCTCTTTTTCCAGAATATGTCAATATTTTTTTTAAAAAAATAGATATTTTTTAAATTTGTAGTATAATATAATAAGTGAAGATACAAAGAAAAGGTAGGAGGAATATTACATGAAAATTAAGGTTAATAGTTGCAATAAAATAAAAGATGGTTATGAAATAACAGTTGAGTATATTGATATATTTTCATTAAGATTATATCCAGATGGAAAAGGTGGACAATTAGGGGATAGAGGAAATATAGGTGGAATAGAAATTTTAAAAGTAACAAGTGATAATGTTGTTTTAAAAGAAAAAATAGAATTAGGTATATATGATTATGAAATAGATATGGAAAGAAGAGAAGATATAGCTATTCAACATAGTGCAGAACATTTATTTTCTGGAATAGCAAAGGAAAAATTTAATTTAAATAATGTTGGCTTTAGAATGACTGAAACAGTTACTACAATTGATTTAGATTCTAATGATATATCAGAAAATATAGTTAAAGAACTAATGAAGGAAATAAATTTAGCTGTAAAAAAAGGTGGAGCAATAGAAACTAAAATTTGTTCTATTGAGGAAGCTAAAAGAATAGAATTGAGAAAACCAATTAGTTCAAAGATTAAAAGTGATGAAATTAGAATAGTGAAAATATCAAAATTTGATACTTGTGCCTGTGCAGGATTTCATATAAATGATTTAAAAGATATAAGAATTGTGAAGTTAGTTTCTAAGGAAATAAAAGGAAAAAATACAAGATTTTCAATAATAGCAGGACAAAGAGCTATAGATGATTATGAAGTTAAAAGTGAAGTAGTAACTGCTTTAAATCATAAATTTAGTTGTAGAGATAATGAAATAATTTCTTCTATTGATAAACAACTTGAACATTACGAAAATTTGAAAAAAGAATTTAATGAACTTAATCAAGAATATACAAAATTATTATATAAAACATTAGATAATAAAATAGAAGAAATTAATGGAAATAAAATAGTATTTTTAGAAGAAAAAAAAGAAGTAATTAACGAAATAAAAAAAATATTTGATAAGGAACTAACTTTAGTTGGATTAACTGGTGAAAATATAATGTTTGTAAGTAATGTTTTAGACTGTGGATATTTAATAGGAGAAATAAAAAAAATAAATCCAAATTTAAAAGGTGGAGGAAAAGGAAAGCAAGGAAATCTTAAGGGAAGTTTAGAAAAGAATGAAATTATTGAAATCTTAAAAAAGATTTTATAGTATAAATATTGTTATTTTTATGAAAGTTTGGTATAATTAATCTTAGACTTTATAATTTTGGAGGAAAAATGGAAAACTTAAAAAAAGAGCTTTTAAACTTAAATGAAAAGGAACTTATAGACTTAGTCGTTTCTTTAGGGATGAAAAAGTTTAACGGTAAACAAATATACGGATGGTTACACAGTAAAATTGCAAGAAGTATACATGATATGAGTAATATCTCGTTAAAATCAAGAGAGGTATTAGCAGAACATGCATATATCCCATTATTAAACTTAGTAAATCATCAAGTATCAAAAAAAGACGGAACAGAGAAATTTTTATTTAAATTGCAAGATGCAAATACAATAGAAACAGTTTTATTAAAACACAAAGAAAGAAATACACTTTGTATTTCAAGTCAAGTTGGATGTCCAATAAAATGTGCTTTCTGTGCAACTGGAGCTTCTGGTTTTGAAAGAAACTTAGATGTACATGAAATATTAAATCAAGTTTACACAGTTGAAAGAAGACTTAGAAACAAGGGAGAAACAATAAATAATATAGTATTTATGGGGATGGGAGAACCATTCTTAAATATTGAAAATTTAATAAAATCAATTAGAATTTTATCTGATGAAAACGGATTAAATATTTCTAAAAGAAAAATAACAGTTTCAACTTGTGGAATAGTTACAGGAATAGAAAGATTATTAGAAGAAAAATTACCAGTAGGACTAGCAATTTCATTACATGCTGTTGATAATGAAAAAAGAAACATTCTTGTTCCAGTAAATAAAAAATATCCTTTAGAAGATTTATTCAGTTCTTTAGTTCAGTATCAAAGAGTAACTAATAGAAGAATAACTTTTGAATATATATTAATAAAAGAATTTAACGTTTCTCAAGGAGACGGAGAGGTTTTGGCAAACTTTGTTCATGAATTTGATCATGTTCTAAATTTAATTCCTTACAACCCAGTTTTAGAAAATGAATTTGAAAGACCTAGTCAAAAGAAAATAGAAAAATTCTATAACTATTTAAAAAATGACAGAAAAGTAAATGTAATAATCAGAGGAGAAAAAGGAACAGATATAGATGGTGCTTGTGGTCAGTTAAGAAGAAGAAACCTTAGTAAGTAATTTTATTTATGGAGATATTTATGAAAAAATTTTTTAGAATAATATTAGCAGTTTGTATTTTAAGCTTTTTAGTAGGAGTGATAGGAATATTTGGAGTTGTTAATCATTATAAAAAAGAACTTCCAAATATATCAGAATTAATAGAATCTTACTCACCTTCAATTCCAACTAGAGTTTATGATATTAATGGAAAACAAATAGATGAATTATACAAAGAAATAAGAGTTCCAGTTAGAATAGAAGAAGTACCAAAAGCTTCAAAAGATGCTTTTTTAGCCATAGAAGATAGAAGATTTTATACACATTATGGTATAGATCCAATAGGGATTCTAAGAGCTATAGCTATAAATATAAGATACAAAAGTGCAAAACAAGGAGCTAGTACATTTACTCAGCAACTTGCAAGAAATGCTTTTTTAAGTCATGATAAGAAATTATCAAGAAAAATAAAAGAGGCAATTTTAACAATTGAGATAGAAAAGACTTATACTAAAGATGAAATTTTTGAAAAATATTTAAATGAAATTTATTTTGGTGAAGGGGATTATGGAATTAAGAGTGCAGCAAAATCTCTTTTTCATAAGGATATTAAGGATATTAATATTCCAGAAGCAGCAGTTTTAGCAGGAATACCTAATAGACCAAGATATTATAATCCTAGAAGAAATTTAAAAGCTTCTTTAAATAGAATGAAAGTTATTTTAAGTCAAATGAAAAAATTTAAGATGATAACTAAAGAAGAATATGAAGTAGCTATGAAACATAAATTTATAAAAATAGATGATGTAAAAGATATGAGTAAAGTAGACTTAGAGAACACTACTATAGTTTATAACAGAGCAGTTATAAATAAATCTTTAGCTCCTAGTTTTACAGATTTAGTTCATGATTATTTAATTGAAAATTTTGATGAAGAAGCAATCTATAATGATGGTTTACAAGTTTATACTACATTGAATTTTGATATGCAAAAAATAGCAGAAGAAACATTTAATGATTATAAACCTTTACTTGAGGATGAAAAACTACAAGGTGCAATGATAACTATAAATTCTTCTAATGGTTATATCACTTCAATAGTAGGTGGAAAGAATTTTAAACCTAGAAACTTTAATAGAGCTATTATGGCTAATAGACAAATAGGATCATCATTTAAACCTTTTGTATATTTTACATCTATATTAGATGGAAAAAGTGAAAATACAATTGTAGAAGATTCTAGATTTGTACAAGGAAATTGGGCTCCTAGAAATTATGGAATATTATTTAGAAAAAATGTAACTTTAGTAGAAGGACTTAATAGATCTATAAATATGGTAGCAATAAAATTATTAAAGGGAACAGGGCTTAATAAACTTTTTGATGTGACTGAAAAACTAGAAGCTAATTTAAATCCACCAAGAGATTTAACAGCAGCTTTAGGATCAGTTTCTTCTAGTCCTTTAAATTTAGCAAAAGCTTATTCTGTATTCTCTAATGGAGGATATATAGTGGAGCCTTTAGTTGTTATAGAAGTTAAAGATAAAAATGGTAATACTTTAGTGAAAAATACACCTAAAATAAAGAAAGTTTTTGAAGCTCAAGATGTAGCATTAACTACTAATTTATTAGAAAATTCTGTTGAAAGTGGAACAAGTAGAAGAGCTAAAGTAATAACAAAAAGAGGAAAAAGAATTCCTCAAGGTGGAAAAACTGGTACAACAAATGATTCAAGAAGTGTTTGGTATGCAGGGATAACACCAGAATATGCAACAACTGTTTATTTAGGTTATGATGACAATACTAAGATGCATAAAAAAACAGGTGGAGGATTAGCTGCTCCTATTTGGAGACAATATTATAAAAAAATAATAGATGAAGGTTATTATACTCCAAGTAAGTTTGAATTTATAGATAATTTAATTATAAATGGAGACTTATATTATCAAGATTTAGGTGCCTTATCAGGTCTTAGAGAAAGTTCAAAAACAAAAAGAAAATTCTTATTGAAAAGTAATAGAATAGAGTTAGAAAAAGAAAAGAAATATAATAATAATATTCAAGATATTTTATATAAGTAGGAGGCTTTTATGAACACATCAAATAGAATTAAAAATGTGGAGTTTTCTCCAATAAGAAAATTAATTCCCTATGAAGAAGAAGCTTTAAAAAATGGAAAAACTATTTATCATTTAAATATAGGACAACCTGATTTAAAAACTCCAAAGGAGTTCTTTGAAAGTATACAAGAGTTTCATGAGGATATACTTACTTATGCTCATTCAAGAGGAAGAAATGGGTTAATAGATGAGATGATAAAGTTTTATAAAAAACATTTTAATGTTACCTATGAATATGAAGATATTCTTATAACAACTGGCGGGAGTGAAGCAATATTATTCACATTATTAAGTATGTTTGATGAAGGGGATGAAATTTTAGTTTCAGAACCTTATTATGCTAACTATAATAATTTTTTCGATGTTTTAAACATAAAAGTAAATGCCTTTGCAGCAGATCCCAAAACAGGATTTCATTTGCCAAATAAAGATGTTATTATCTCTAAGATAAGTTCTAAGACTAAAGCTATAATGCTTACTAATCCTGGAAATCCAACTGGAGTTGTTTATACACAAGAAGAAATGAAATTAATAGGAGAAATTGCAAGAGAATATGGATTATATATTATAAGTGATGAAGTATATAAAGTATTTTCATATGGAGAAAATAGAGCTATTAGTTTTGGAGAAATAGAAGGAATAGATGATAATGTAGTTTTAATAGAATCAATTTCTAAAATATATTCAGCTTGCGGAGCAAGAGTGGGAGCTGTTATTAGTAAGAATAAAAATTTAATGAATGAAATTTATAAATTATGTCAAGCAAGACTATCAGTTTCAACTTTAGACATGGTTGGAGCTGAAGGATTATATAAAAAATTATCAGATGATTATTTTGAAAAAAATAAGATTGAATATGAAAAAAGAAGAGATATAGTTTACAAAGGGATATCTAAAATTTCTGGAATAGAAGTAACTAAACCAGAAGGAGCCTTTTATGTTATGGTTACCCTACCTATCGATAATGCTGAAGATTTTTGTATATGGCTATTAACTGATTTTCATTTAAATAATGAAACTATTATGTTATCTCCAGCAGAAGGTTTTTATGCAAATAAAGAATTAGGTAGAAATAAAATCAGAATTTCATATTGTATTGAAGCTGATAAGCTAGAAAAATCTATTAAAATTTTAGAATTAGGACTAAAAGAGTATTTAAGTAAATAAAACAAAAGAATTAATATAAGTAATTGAAATAAAAAGCACTGTTAGATAATAGATAACAGTGCTTTTTTTTATTGGTAGAATATAATATATATTTTTTTAATTTAGTTCTTGACTTTGATAAATAAAAATGATAGTATGTTTCCTATAAATATATAGAATCAATCATAAAGAAAGGAAGTATATATTATGTTAATCGAAAATAAGTTTAAATATTTTAATATTTTTTTGTTTTTTTTATTTATCTTTATAGTTTTATGCTTTTATAAAGTTTCAAATTCTGGGAGTTATTTGATTATAAAAGATAGAAAAAGCAATAAAAAATGGGAGTATAAATTAGATAATAATCAGTTTTCAATAGGATATAAGCATTCAGTTATGAAAACAGAAGCTGAGGAATTATTTAAGGTTGATAATGAGGGAGATATAATTTTATGGGAAACTATATATAAGGATTACGGGGTTGGGCTACCTTTTCTTCCTGAAGATGGAAAGTTAGAAATAAAAGATGGTGATTTTGTTTTAAAAATGAATCGAAGTTTTAAGGAAATTAATATGACTATTTCTCCATTAGCAAAACATTATTTAAAAATAAATAATAAAAAATATATGTTAAGTAAATTATTAGATGGGAAGGTAAGAAGTATAAATTTAAAAATTAAAATATAAGGGTGAGGTATATGAAAGAAAAAATAACAAAGTTAGAAGAAGAGGTTAAAGTTGATGAACTTATGGCTAAATATGATAAGGGTTCTAGATATAGAGTTCTATCAGGAGTTCAAGGTAAAATTATAACAAGTCTATTGTTTTGTTTTACAATATTTCAATTATACTATGCAATAAGAGGTGGAATAGATGCCATGATAGCAAGATCTATTCATTTAGCCTTTGGACTTTCAGCAGTATTCTTTTTATATCCAACAAATGGAAAAATGAGCAGAAAAAAATTACATTGGTTTGATTGTTTATTAGGAATAACAGCTGCAATATGTTGTCTGTATATAGTTGTCTTTTACAAAGATATAGTTATGAGACAGGGGTTAATAAATAATGTTGATATGATTATTGGAGGAATTGCAATAATTTTAGTTTTAGAAGCAGCAAGAAGAGTTATTGGACTTCCTATGGTTATAATATCATTAGTATTTATAATTTACGCTCTTATTGGAAGAAGTATTCCAGGTCCTTTAGGTCATAGAGGAGTTAGAATTGGTGGATTAGTTCAACATTTATTCTTTACTACTGAAGGAATATTAGGTTTACCTATTCAAGTTTCATCAACATTTATTTTTATGTTCTTATTATTTGGAGCATACTTAGAAAAGACAGGAATGGGAGAATTTTTTATACAATTAGCTAATTCCATTTCAGGAGATTCTCCAGGTGGACCAGCAAAGGTAGCGGTAATTTCAAGTGCTTGTATGGGAACTTTATCAGGAAGTTCTGTTGCTAATGTTGTAGGAACAGGAAGTTTTACAATTCCTATGATGAAAAAATTAGGTTATAAGTCAGAATTTGCAGGAGCAGTTGAGGCAACAGCTTCTACAGGGGGACAATTAATGCCTCCTATAATGGGAGCAGCAGCATTTTTATTAGCAGAAATTACAGGAGCACCTTATTCAAAGGTTATACTAGCAGCTTTAGTTCCAGCAGCTTTATATTATTTGGGAGTATTTATAGGAGTTCACTTTGAAGCTAAAAAATTAGGATTAAAAGGAATTCCAAAAGATCAGATACCAAAGATATCATTTGTTCTAAGACAAAGAGGACAATTAATTATACCTATATTTGTAGTTGTAGCTTTACTAGTAAGTGGATGGTCTCCAATATATGCAGCTTTAGGGGCAGTTGTTTCAACAATACTTTGTGCAGCTATAAAAAAAGAAACAAGATTATCTTTTCAAGATTTGTTAAATGGAATGGTTCAAGGGGCTAAAAGTGCATTAACAGTAATAGCAGCCTGTGCTTGTGCAGGAATTATTATAGGAGTAGTAACTAAAACAGGTTTAGGTTTAAAAATGGGATCTATTTTAGTAGGAATAGCAAAGGGAAATTTAGTATTAACTTTATTCTTTACAATGTTAACTTCATTAGTACTGGGAATAGGAGTTCCAACAACAGCAAACTATGTAATAACTTCTACAATTGCAGCTCCAGCAATATTAATGATAAAAGATGCATCAGGAGCTCAATTAGTTCCAGTATTAGCAGCTCATTTATTCGTTTTCTATTTTGGAATTATAGCAGATGTAACTCCTCCAGTTTGTTTGGCGGCAGTTGCAGCTTCAGGAGTTGCAAAATCAGAGCCAATGAAAACAGGTATGCAAGCAACAAGGCTTGCAATTGGAGCTTTCTTAATTCCTTATATATTTGTAATTTCTCCAGAACTAATATTAATAAATCCTAATATTAGTATAGTTCCAAAATTAATAACAGCAGTACTTGGGATGATTTGTGTGGCAGTTGGATTAACTGGTTATTTTAAAAGAAATATGAATATATTTGAAAGAGTTTTATTAATAGGAGCAGGAGTTTTAGCATTGAATACAGGATATTTAAGTGATGGAGTAGCTATTGTAATAATGGTTGTAATTTATTTACTTCAAAATAAAGGAAGTAAAAATTTAAAAAATACAAATATTTTAGAAGGGGGAATTTAATGAAGAAATTTATATTATTTTTATTAATGGCATTTAATTTAACAGTTTTTGGGACAACGTATATTAATATAGGGACTGGGGGAACTGCAGGAACTTATTATCCTTTAGGAGGAGCTTTAGCAGAAATATGGAATGGGAATTTAAAAGGAGTAAATGCTACTGCAGAATCAACTGGAGCTTCAGTTGCTAACTCACAAATGTTAGGTAAAGGAGATATAGATTTAGCTATAATTCAAAATGACGTTGCTTACTACGCTGAAAATGGAATAGAATTATTTAAAAATAAAATAGATGATATTAGAGGAATGGCTACTTTATATTCAGAACCAATCCAATGTATTACTACAGATGGAAGTATTAAGTCTATAAAAGATTTAAAAGGAAAAAAAGTGGCACTAGGTGCAATAGGAAGTGGAGTTTATTGTAATGCAAAACAAATATTAGATGCTGCAGGGTTAACAGAAAAAGATATAAAACCTCAATATTTATCTTTTTCAGAAGCAGCAACAGGATTAAGAGATAGACAAATAGATGCAGCTTTCATAGTTGCAGGTGTTCCTACTTCAGCAATTGTTGATTTATCAACTCAAAGAGAAGTTAGAATAGTAAATATAGATAAGGATCTTGCTAAGAAATTAAAAGAAAAATATTCTTATTATACAGATTATGTAATTCCAGGTAAAACTTATAAAACTCAAAAAGAAGATGTAAATACATTAACTGTTAAATCAATGTTAATTGTTAGTTCTAAAGTTAAAGATGATATGGTTTATGATATGTTGAAGACAATGTTTGAAAATACTGATAGAATAAAAGCTGCTCATGCTGTTGGAAAATATATTACAAAGGATACAGCATTAGATGGAATGAGTATAAAATTACATCCAGGTGCAAAAAAATATTTTGATGAGAATGGAATAAAATAAACTTTTCTCTAATTAGTGTAAAAATACTGTGAACTGTTTAGTTTGCAGTATTTTTATTTTATTGAAATTTAGTATTTATTAGGGTATAATTAGTAATATAAAAAACATAATATTTAAGAGGGAAATGATGGAAATTAAAAAGTTTGAAATGTCAGAAAGATATATTTTAGGAATAGTATTAGCTTTTGTTGGAGGATTTTTAGATTCTTATACCTTTGTTAGTCGTGGTCAGGTTTTTGCCAATGCTCAAACGGGTAATATGGTGCTTTTAGGAATGGAACTTTCCAATAAAAATTATATAAAGGCAGGAAGTTATTTAGCTCCAATATTAGCCTTTGTTTTAGGAGTTTTGATATCAGAATTTGTTAGAACAAATCATCCAAATAAAATGTTGCATTGGAGACAGTCAATTGTTATTTTTGAAATAGGAATGTTATCTTTAGTGGCTTTTATTCCTATGGGAGATTATGATATAGTTGCTAATGTAATTGTTTCTTTTGTTTGTTCTTTACAGGTAGAAACATTTAGAAAAATGCATGGAAGAAATTATGCAACTACAATGTGTACAGGAAATTTAAGAAGTGGAAGTGAATTATTATATAAATTTTTTCTAACTAAAGATGAGTTTTCAGTAAAAATGAGTTTGAAATATTTTGGAATTATTCTAATTTTTATTTTAGGTGGTATAACTGGATTTGAATTAACAAAAATATATTTAGAAAAAACAATATTTTTAGCTTGTTTTGGTTTGAGTATAGTATTTTTATTAATGTTTTATAAGTTAGAAGAGGAATAGAAAGGATTAATATGAAAATAATAGATAAAATAAAAGAGGAAAGAGAAAAATACTTTGGAGATGAGCTTCCAATTGAGAAGAAATTATATTACACAACTTGTGTATTAGGAATTGTTTCTTCTTTTTCAGGTTTTTTATCTTCTACTTTTGGTGGAACTTTAAAAATAGGAATAGTTGTAAATTTTTTAATATTTTTATTTGTTACAGGAATGTGTATATACGGATTTATTATAGAAGATTCTTATAAAGGTTCAATTTATTTGTGTTTAATTTTAAATTTTTTAATATTTCCTCTTATGTTTTTCTTTACAGGGGGAATGAAAAGTGGGATAGTAATATATTTTGTTTTAGGAACTTTTTTAAGTGGAATTTTATTAAGAGGTATCATGAGAACAATGATTTCAAGAATAGTTATTGTTTGGTATGTGGTGATAATAAAAATATCATATGATTATCCTATCTTAGTTTTCAATGTTTCTGACGAAGTTAAATTAAGATTTATTATTACAAGTTTTGTAATGACATCTTTATTTATATATTATACAACTAAAATTTTTATAAAAAGTTATATAAAAAATCAAAGAACAATATCCGAGTTAAAGAAAAATTTATAATAAAGAATCAAAATACAATCTAATGGAAGGTTGTATTTTTTATTGGAGGGAAGAATGAGGGAAAAGGATAGGAAATTTGAATCACAAGTTTTAAGCACAGCTTGTTTAGCTGGTAAAATACTTCTTTTAAATGGTTCAGAAACTGATAGGGTAGAAAAATCAATTTGCGATATAGTGGAATATTATGGATATATTCCTCAAAGTTTTGTTATTTTAACCTGTATAATAATTTCATTAAAGGATAAGGAAGGAGAAATAATTTCCTTAGTTGAAAGAGTTCAAGGAAGAGGGACTAATTTAAGTAAAGTTCATAAGGTTGATACCTTAATAAAAAATATTGATAATTATTCCTTAGAAGAAATGACTAGATATTTAGAAAAAATAGAAACTAAAAAATCATATTCTTTTTTAGTTAATATACTAGGAAGTTGTTTAGGTGCTAGTTTTTTTACAGTTCTTTTTAAGGGAAATATTTGGGATTTTTTCATTGCTTTCATAGGTGGTGGAATAATTGCATGTATTTGTCAAATTCAAAAGATATTTAAAATGGGACCAGTTTATACTAATATTTTATGTGGATTAATAACTTCAATATTAGTAATAATATGCTTAAAATTAGGATTTATAAATGATATAAAAGTTCCAATAATATCAATTCTTATGATAATGGTACCAGGAGTTCCCTTTATAAATTCAATTAGGGATATTTTTTCTGGAGATTTAGTGACAGGATTATCAAGATTTTCAGAAGTAATATTAGTAGGATGTTCTCTTGCTATAGGATCAGGAATTGCAGTTAAATTATTAAATTTTTAGGAGATAATTATGTTAAATATTATAATACAAGTGATATCAGCAGGAATAGTAACTTTTGGTTTTGGACTTTTATTTAATATAGAAGGTAAAAACTTAATTCATACAAGTGTAGCAGGTTGTTTAAGTTGGTTATGTTATTTATTATGTAAAAAAGCTGGTTTAGCAGAAGAAATGGCTTATTTTTTAGCCTCTGTGATAATAGGTCTTTATTCAGAAATAATAGCCATGCAATTAGAAGTGCCGAGTAATAATATTTTAATTGCAGCTCTAATTCCTCTAGCTCCAGGTGGAGGAGTATATTATACTATGCAAAATTTGATTTATAAAAATTATTTAGCTTCATTTCAAAATGGAATACAAACATTTTTATTAGCAGGGTCAATGGCTTTAGGAGTTATAACTGCAATAGCTATGTTGAAATTTTATAAATATATGAAGGTTTGGAGAATAAATGGATAAGAAAAGTTTTTTAAATTTTATGAAGGAAATGGATCAAGATAAAGTAGTTAAACTTTGGGAAGATATAAAATTAAGTGAAGAAATTGATTATCCTATTGAGACTACTGAATTTTACCCTCCAGGAATATGGACAAAATTATTAAAGATTAATGTTAATGGAATGAAGTTTTTAACTAAGGGATTAACAGAAAATTCAGAAAAAAAGAATATCTTTATAATTCCAAAAGATTATATTGGAGAAGAACCTAAATTTAATTTAACATATTTTAAAATTAATGGTAAAAACAAGTTTAAAAATCTTTTACACAAAGATTTTTTAGGGACAATTATGAGTTTAGGAATAAAAAGAGAAATATTAGGGGACTTGATAGTTGAAGATAATATTTGTTATGGAGTTATTTTTAAAGAAAATTTTAAAATTATCAAAGATATAGATAAAATATCCAATGTACCAGTGAAAATAGAAAATACTTTAGAAGAAGAAGTTCCATCTACAAAATATAAAGAGATAGTAATTACAGTAATGTCTTTGAGATTGGATTCAGTTATTTCTAGTATGCTTAATTTATCTAGACAAAAAGCAGTTGATGAAATAAATAAAGGAAATATAATGTTAAACTATGTGATAAATAAAGAAAAAGCTTCTGAAGTGAAAGAAGGAGACATTATATCAGCTAAAAAATTTGGTAAATTTTTAATAGAAAAAGAAATTTCTATAAATAAAAAAGGGAAATTAAGAATAAGGCTAAATAAATATATATAATTATGTTATAATTAATTTAAAATCATATGAAAAGTGGGGGGAAATATGAATAAAAAAAGCATTAAATCAATATTAATAGTTGTTATTTATACTTTTATTGTATTCAATTTTTCTTTTGCAAAAAAATATCAAGATATAAAAGTAGGTTTTTATACTATAGAAAATCAAATGGAAGAAGATTTATATGGAAATAAATCTGGATATAATTATTATTATCTTCAACAAATGAAAAAATATTCTAACTTTAGATATAAATATATTTATGGGACGTGGTCTCAGTGCTTGGAAAATTTAGAAAATGGGAAAATAGATATGTTGGTTGGGATTATAAAAACTAAAAAAAGAAAAGAAAAATTTAGTTTTTCTAAATATAGTATTGGAATGTTAGAGGGGGTTATGGTTGTTCCTGTAAAAGAAGAACAAGATTTTATATTTGATGATTCTAAAAAAATAGGAGCTCTTAAAGGGGAATTTTTAGGTCAAAAATATAAGGAAATAGCTAATAATAGAAATTATAAGAATGAAATTAAATATTATAATAGTTATAAAGAATTGTGGAAAGATTTCTATAAGGATAAAATAGATATAGCCTTAACTTATAACTCATCTATTTTATTAAAAAGAGAAAAAAGCATTAAAGTAGTTGAATACTTTAGTCCTAAGTTTACATATATAGCTGTAAAAAAAGGTAATGAAAAATTATTAAACGATATTAATAAATCTATTAAAAATATGAAGATATATAATAAGGATTTAATAAAAAACTATAAATATACAACTTGTGAAGGCAATAACAAAGTGTACTTATTTTTTAATGAGGAAGAAAAACAAAAACTTAAAACTATAAAAAAGATTACTTTTATTTCTCCAAATAACAGAGGTTATTATTCATATGGTAAAAATAAAGGGATAGATTATGATATAGCTAAATTAATTTGTGAGAAGCTTAATGTAGAGTTTCAATATAAAGTTGTACGTAAATATTTAAATCCAGATGAGATTAAAGCTTTAGATGGAGAAGTTGTTTTTTGTGGAAATTATTTTGATATGAATTGGTCAGAAAAAAATAATTTAAATTTAACATCAGAAATTTTAAAAAGAAGATATTATAGAATAAAGAAAGATAATGAACCAGTTTATTCTAAAAATAAATTGAAAATAGCAGCAGTTAAAAATAGTAATTTTACTAATAATTATATTAGAAGAAAATATAAACCATCTAATATATATTATTATAATAATACAAAAGAATGTTTAGATGCAGTTTATAATGGAGAATGTGATATAACTTATTGTGACAATTTAGTTGAGAAATATTATTTTAATAATTATAAATATAATAAATTATTCAAAGAGTTTATTCCTTTTGAAAATATGTCTTCCTTTATATTAAATGAAAATTCTTCTGTTTTTAATTCTATAATAAATAAGACAATTGCTTCTATAAAAGAAGGAGATATAAATCAAATTATTTTAAATAATTTAGAATATAAGCCGAAAAATAATTGTATTTTAAAATGGATTTATTTAAATTCAATGGAAGCTTTTTTAATAGGATTAGGATTAATATTTATTATTTTACAATTATTTTATTGTTGTAGAATAAAAAGAAAAAATAAATTAATTAAAAAAGTAACAGCTTTATCAAAAAAAGATTCAATGACTAAATTGTATAATAGAGAAAACTTTGAAAAAATAGTAACAGAATTATTAGCATCTAATATTTTAGTTGCAAAGTCAGCTTTTATTATGATGGATATAGATTCTTTTAAATCAATTAATGATAACTATGGTCATATAATAGGGGATAAAGTAATAATTAAAGTTACTAATTTATTGAAATCTAGTTTTAGAAGTTCAGATATTTTAGGAAGAATGGGTGGAGACGAGTTTGCTATATTTGTTCATGATTTTGATAAAAGAAATTTTATAAATTCTAAGATTGAAAGATTAATTAAAGATATTAATAATTGCATGATGAATGAAGAGGATGGGGAAAATAGAATAACAGTAAAATGTTCCTTTGGAATAGTTTTTATTGATAGTGATACAAGTTTTGAAAAAATTTATAAAGCAGCAGATGACGCTCTATATGAAGCAAAGACAAAGGGTAAAAATAAATATGTTATTTCAGATTAAAAAAGTATTCTTTAAAGAATACTTTTTTATTTTGTTTTAAAAAAACAAAAAAATTAAAATATAGTTGACTTTTATGAATATATAATCTATACCTATACTAGATATAAAAACTTAAAATTAAATAATTTATATAAGGAGAACTAAATGAGATTAATATTTGAACTTGATATTCCAAATAAAGAATTAGAATATAATTATAGAGTAATAATTTTATCTTTTTTAAAAAAATCATTGGAAGAATATAATTATGCTTTAAAGGAGATGGTTTATGAGATAGGAAATCAAAAAGAAATGACTTTTTCTCCTTTTTTTTCTGTTGAAAAATTAGATGATATACATAAGAAAATAATTTTAAAATCAGAAAAAATGAAAGTGTATATTTCTTTTAATGATTTTAATTTAGGATTTCATTTTTTTAATGCCTTGAATAAAATGAAAAATAAGAAATATGTTTATAAAGGTAAAGTATTAATATTAAAAACTGTCAAAGAAATTAAAGAAAAGAGAATAGAGGTTGATAGAGCTACTTTTAAATTAATGTCTCCAATGATTATAAGAGAAGGGATTGAAGATCATGAGAATTGTTATCATTTGCTAGATGAAAATGGAATAAATGTTTGGAAATGTAATTTAGTTAATTCTTTGAAAAATATATTTCCTGAAGAAGAGTTAAAGAAAGTAGAAATTTATCCTTTAGATGTAAAAAAAACAACAATAGATAATTATGGAAATAAAATTCAAGGTACTCTTGGTACAGTGATATTAACAGGGCATAGAAAAATATTAGAATATTTATATAAGACAGGTTTGTCAACAAGTAAAAACTTTATAGGTTTTGGAATGGCAGAAGTTTTATAAAAAATTAGGAGATGATTTTATGGGGGAGAAATATTATTTGTTTTCTAGTGGAAGATTAATTAATAATGGAAATATTCTTAAAAATATTAAGTTGAACAATGAAGAAAGAGAAGTGAATCTTGATGAGATCAAGGATATTTATATAATTGGAAAAGTAAAGATACAAGGGGCGTGTATTGAATACTTAAAAAAATTAAAAATATCTATACATTATTTTAATTCATATGGCTATTATAGGGGGTCTATTTATTCTAAAAGAAATAGTCCTTCAGATATTTCCTTAGTAAAGCAAGCCCAAAATTTATTAAATGAAAAAAAGAGAATTAAAATAATTAAAGAGATTACCAAGGGAATGAGTAATAATCTTTTAAAAAATATAAACTACTATAAATATAAAGGTAGAGATTTAAAAATGGAATTAATGGAATTAAAGTTTTTGAATGAAAAGATAGATATGTGTGAAAATATTCAAGAATTAATATGGATAGAAAAAAGTATTAGAGGAAGTTATTATAAATGTTGGAGTAAAATATTTAATCAAGATATTTATTGTGTTAAAAAAGAAAAAAAATTATCAACAGAATCAGTGAATGCATTAACTTCCTTTGTAAATAGTTTAATGTATACTACTATTTTTTCTGAAATTTCAAAGACAGATTTAAATTGTATAATGAATTATTTACATTCTGTTGGAGAAAGACATTTTTCATCTTACTTAGATATTTCTCAAATATTTAGACCGTTAATCGCAGATAAATTAATATTTTTATTAATAAATAGAGGAATTATAAAAAAAGAAGATTTTCAAAAGAAAGATGATTTTTGTTATATAAAAGAGTCAGCAAGAGAAAAGATTATTTACGAATATATAAAAAGAATAGAAAAACCATTAAAAAATAAAAAAATAACAAAGAAGATTAATTATAGGAAACTAGTAAATATTGAATGTTTTAAAATAATAGAATTTTTAAATGGGACTAAAGATTATAAAGCTTTTAAAATATAAATATAAAAATGTGTTGATTATTATAATCAACACATTTTTCTTTACATATTTTTTGCTTTATTTTCACAAGCTTTCATAGCCTGTATTATTGAATTTCTAAATCCATGTTTTTCTAACTCTATTACAGCGTCAATAGTTGTTCCTCCAGGAGAGCAAACCATATCCTTTAGTATTCCAGGATGAAGACCAGTTTCAAGAACCATTTTAGCACTACCTAAAACAGATTGAGCAGCAAATTTATAAGCAGTCTTTCTAGTCATTCCTCCAGACACTGCAGCCTCAGCCATAGCTTCAATTAATATAAAAATATATGCTGGTGAAGATCCACTTGTAGCAACTACAGTACTCATGATTTTTTCGTTAACTATTTCAACTTCTCCAAAACTATTAAAAATTTCTAAGACATAACTTAAATCATCCTTTGTTATATTTTCATTAGGAACAATAGCGCTCATTCCAGCTCCAACAAATGCAGGAGTGTTTGGCATTGATCTAACAATTTTAAGTTCTCTATTAAACATTTTAGAAATATTATCAAGAGATAAGTTAGGAGCAAGAGTTATAATAAGAGTTTCTTCTTTTATAATATCTTTAATTTCTTCAATAACTATACTATATACATTAGGTTTAACTGAAAGAATTAAAATATCAGAATTTTCTGCAATAAACTTATTAGATGTATTTCCCACTATCTTAAATTTATCAGATATTTCTTTTAATTTATCTTCATCCTTATCTGAAACTAAAATATTTTTACTGGGAACTATTTTAGAAGAAACAATTCCTTTAATCATTGCTTGACCCATATTTCCTGTACCAATAAATCCTATTTTTTTATTCATAATCAAGACCTCTTTTATATTATATTTTTCTTAATCATATCAAATATTAGTTATTTAGTCAATGGAGCATAGAGGATATAAATTAATTTCATATTTTGACTTTTAAAAGTTTCTAGCGTAGAATAGATAAGGTAATTATAAATTTTAAGGAGATAGGAAATGATTAAAATAAAAGAATTAAATTGTAAATTAGGAGGAAAAGAAATATTTAAAGATTTTAATTTAGAAATAAAACCTGGAGAAAAAATTCTTTTAAATGCAGCTTCTGGAAAAGGAAAGACTACTTTATTTAATATTTTATTAGGTTTTCAAAAAGCTAAAGGAGAAATATATATTGATGATTGTAGATTAAATAAACATACAATTTTGGATATTAGAAAAAAAATATCCTATGTTAGTCAGGATATTGATTTTCAAAATAAAAATGTAAAAGAATTAATAATGGAAATTTTAAATTATAATGTAAATAAAAATAAAATTTTTTATGAAGATATTGAAAAATATCTAAAAGAGTTTAATATTTTAGACTCTTTACATAAAAATGTAAGGGAACTTTCAGGGGGAGAAAGGCAGAGATTAGGTTTTGCTATTTGTATGGGATTAAATAGAGAAATATGGCTGTTAGATGAGGTTACAGCTTCTTTGGATATGAAAATGAAAAAGAAAGTAAAAGAATATATTTTAAATACAAAGGCAACAGTTTTAATTATTTCCCATGATGAAATTTGGGATTTCAAGGAGGTGAAATGGTAATGGATATTTCATATTATTCTTTATTCTTACTTTTAGTTCTTTTAATTCCGGGGATAGTTTTAGAAAAATATTTTAAATTAGGAATATTAAAAACTTCAACAATTTCAATTTTGAGAATGTTTCTTCAACTTAGTTTAGTAGGAATATATTTGCAATATATTTTTATTTATAATAACCCTATTGTAAATGCTTTGTATCTATGTATTATGATAATTGTAGCTACATTTACAACAATAAAATCTATTAAAGTTAAATTAAGATCTTTTTTAGTTATTTTTTCTCCAATGTTATTTTTAATATTTGGATTTTCATTGTTTTTTAATGTGATTATATTAAAGATTGGATTTTTTGAAGCTAAATATTTGATTCCAATATCAGGAATGATCCTTGGAAATTGTTTAAATACCTCAATAATATCCATGACTTCCTTTTTATCTATTTTCAAAAATAGAAAGAAAGAATATTTATATACTTTAAGTTTAGGGGCTAGCAAATTAGAAGCATTAAAACCATATATGGCAGAAAGTATAAATTTAAGTTTGAAACCAGCAATAGCTACAATGGCAACTCTTGGGATAGTTAAACTTCCAGGAATGATGACAGGTCAAATTTTAGCAGGAAATTTACCAATGATAGCTATAAAATATCAAATTGCAGTTATGATACTTATATTTGGGGCACAAATGTATAATGCTTTTTTCATATTAATACTAGCATCTAAATTTTTCTTTGATGATTATATGCTCCCAAAGGAAAGTATGCTAAAATAAAGATAACTTATAATTAAAAGGGAGGACTAAAATGATAAGCAGTAGATCCATACAAATAATAAATTTATTACTAGAAAAAAAAGAATCAATTTCATTAAGATATTTATCTGAGTATTTCTCCCTTAGCGAAAGAAGTATTAGATATGAAATAGAAAAGATTAACATATTAGAAATATTAAAGGGGGAATGCATTGTTAATGATTATGATGCACTTGAAGACTTTTTAAAGACAGTGGAAAAATATATTCCTTCTTCTGAAGAAAGAGAACTTTATATAATATTAAAAATATCCTTTGAAAGATATATTAATCAAAAAGAGATTGCACAGGACTTAGATTTAAGTAAAAGTACTATAAAAGTTCATTTAAGAGAAATAAGAAAAAAATTAATAGACTATAATTTAAAGTTAGAGTTACTTCCTAAAAAAGGTCTTGAGATAATAGGAGAAGAGGAGCAAATACGACAATTAGCATTAAAAACATTAGTTAGTGCAGAAAAATTAGAAAGTAAATTTTTAAAAGATATTATCGATAAATATATAGGAGACATTGATATAAAAGGAATAAAGATTTTTATAAATTATTGCCAAAAATTAATGGATTTAATAATTTCTGATGAAGCTTATTCTGTTATATTGAAATATATAGAACTTATGATTTTTTTTAATAAAAACAAATGGGAAATTAAGAGTATAAAAAATAGCAAGTTTTTAGAAAATACTTTTGAATATAAATGTGTTGATAAGTCAAAAGCTTTAATTGAAGGATATTATGAGATAGAGGTTTCAAAAGAAGAATATTTAAAAATTACAGATTATTTTTTAGGTAGTCATACATATAATATTAATTATTCCTACTATGAAAACTGGGTTGAAATAGAAATAACAGTAAGAAGATTAATTGATTTAGTTAATAAAAAAATTGATGTAGATATTTCAAGGGATGAAACATTGTTTTTAGAGCTTGTTAATCATATAAAGCCAACAATATATAGAATAAAAAATAAAATTGTTTTAGATAATTCCATATATAAAGAAGTGATAGAAAGTTATCCTAAGTTATTTTTAATAGTGAAAGAATCAGTTGAAAATTTAGAAAAATTTATAGACGAAAAGTTTACAGATGATGAGATAGCATTTTTAACAGTTCATTTTAAATTAGCTATGGATAGAAATGTAAAGAAAAAAAGAGAAAAATTAAAAGTTTTATTAGTTTGTGCTTCAGGGTATGGGAGTTCAAAATTGTTAGCTGAGCAACTAAAAGATAGATATAGAATTAAAATAGTGGATACAATTCCTAGATATTTGTTTGAAAAGAAGATAAAAAAAGAGGAAGTGGATCTTATTCTTACAACAGTTTCCATAGATAATTATATGGGGGTTGAAAAAATAATTAAAGTTAATCCAATTTTAACCGAGGAAGATTTAAAAAAATTAGATGAATTTCCCGTTCAAAAGGACAATAAAAAAATTATATTTTCAGAGCTATTAGAAGTTTTAGAGGAAAATAGTGATATAGAAGTAGATGAGAGATTAATAGAAAGTTTAAGAACTTTTCTAGATAATAAATTAATAGATGATATTTTTCAAAAAAAAGTTACAGGATTAGACTCCATTAATGAAAACATGATTAAAGTTAAAGGTACAGCTAAAAACTGGAGGGATGCAATAAGGGAAGCTGGGAATATTTTATTAGATTCTAATTGTATAACAAAGGATTATATAGAAGGTATGGTGGAAGTTGTAGAAGAATATGGAGATTATATAATGCTTGTGCCAGGAGTACTTTTCCCTCATGCACAATCTACAGGAAATGTAAATAAAACAGGTTTTGCCTTTGTAAGATATAATGATGAAATAGAATTTTTAAATAAAAAGAAAATAAAGTTTGTCATTGCTTTTTGTTCTAAAGATAAAAAGGAACATTTAAATATTTTAAATAGAATTATAACTGAATTTGAAGAAAATGATTTAGAAAATAAAATAAAAGATACAAATGATACTAAAAAGATTTTAGAATACTTTAAAGGGGATTAATATCCTCTTTTTTTTTTGAAAAAAATACAATCTTTTAGAAAATAAAAAAAAGAGTTAAAATAAATTAGAATAAAAAGATAGGAGATGGAGACAATGTTGGAAAAAGAACTTGAAGGAAAAATTGTTGTTGTTGACCAGGTAAAAGACTGGAAAGAAGCAATAAGAAAAGTAGCCGAACCACTTTTGAAGAGGGGAGAAATAGAAAATTCCTATGTAGATGCAATTTTTAATAAAATTGAAAAAATGGGAAACTATATTATTATAGAACCTAAAATAGCAATGCCCCATGCAAGACCAGAGGATGGAGTAAATAAAACTTGTATTTCTTTACTTAAAATAAATGAGGGAGTTTTATTTGATGGTGAAGATGAAAAAGTTTATTTAATATTTATGTTAGCTGCAAGTGATAATAGTTCTCATATTGATATTTTAAAGGATTTAATGAATATAATTGATGATGAAGATCAAATTGAAAAATTAATTTTAGCTAAATCTATTGAAGAAACAAAAAAATTACTTAAATAAAGGAGAGATAAAAATGATAAAAATAGTTACTGTATGTGGAAACGGAATTGGAAGCAGTCTTATGTGTGCAATGAAAATTGAAGAAATTTGTAAAGAGGAGGGGATAGAGGCTGATGTAACATCATCAGATTTTAATTCAGTTGCAGGGAAACAAGTTGATTTAATAGTTACTATTAAACAATTAGCAGAACAATTAACAAATTATAATGTTGCAGAAATAAGAAGTTACACTAATAAAAGAAAAATAAAAGAAGATGTTTTAGAAAAAATAAAAGAGTTAACTAAATAAAATAGGAGGAAAATTATGAATTTACTTAGAATTATAGGAAATGATATTTTAACAAGTCCTGCATTTTTATTAGGGATAATATCATTAATTGGATTAGTAGCATTGAAAAAGCCATTTAATAAACTTATTACAGGAACATTAAAACCAATTATAGGTTATATTATGTTAGGTGCAGGTGCAGGGGTTATAGTAAAAAATCTAGATCCTTTAGGGAAAATGATTGAACATGGATTTAATATAACAGGAGTAGTTCCTAATAATGAAGCAATAACTTCAATTGCGCAAGACATTTTAGGAAAAGAAACAATGTTTATATTATTAGCAGGTTTAATAATAAATGTTTTAATTGCAAGATTTACAAAATATAAATATATATTTTTAACAGGACATCATAGTTTCTTTATGGCATGTATGCTTTCAGCAGTTTTATCTACTTCAGGATTAAAAGGAGCAACTCTTATACTAGCTGGTGGATTTTTATTAGGAGCATGGTCAGCTATTTCTCCTAGTATTGGACAAAAATACACAGATTTAGTTACAGATGATGACGGTATAGCTATGGGACATTTTGGTTCTTTAGGTTATTATATTTCAGCTTTTATTGGAAGCAAAATAGGAAATAAAGAAAAAAGTACAGAGCATATTGAAATACCAGAAAAATATAATTTCTTAAGAGATTCTACTATTTCAACAGCAATTACAATGATTGTTTTTTATTTAATAGCAGCTATAGTAGCAGGACCTAAATATGTTCAAGAATTATCAGGGGGAACAAATTATATTGTTTATGCATTAACTGCAGCCTTAAGTTTTGCTGTTGGTGTAACAATAGTGTATAATGGAGTAAGAATGATATTATCAGAACTTATTCCGGCTTTTCAAGGTGTATCACAAAAAATTATACCTAAAGCAATTCCAGCAGTTGACTGTGCAGTATTCTTTACATATGCACCAAATGCAGTTTTAATTGGATTTATATCTTCATTCATAGGTGGTATTATAGGAATGCTTGTATTAGGTGGAATGGGAGCAGTATTAATTATACCAGGACTTGTACCACATTTTTTCTGCGGAGCTACAGCAGGAATTTATGGAAATGCAACTGGAGGTAAAAAGGGAGCAGTAGTAGGGGCTTTTGTTAATGGATTATTCCTAGCATTTTTACCAGCCTTCTTATTACCAGTATTAGGTAACTTAGGTTTCCAAAATACAACATTTGGAGATTTTGATTTTGGAGTAATTGGAATCATTATAGGAAACTTAATTAATAGATTTGGTAACACAGGAATTATTTCAATAATTACATTATTCTTAATAGTTTTAATTGTACCAAATTTCATAAAAACAAAGACACATGTTATAAATGCTAAGGATGAATATTAAAAAGAAGGAAGATGTTTATGAAAAAAATACTTTGTGTAGGACATTCAGCTTTTGATATTACTTATTTATTAAATGAATTTCCAAAGGAAAACAAAAAATATAAGGCGAAAGATAGGACTATGGTTAGTGGTGGCCCTGCAGGAAATGCATCATATTTATTAGGTAAATATGGTGAGGAAGTATCTTATATAACTGTTTTAGGAAATGATTTTTATGGAAAAAAAATTATAGAAGATTTAGAAAGTGTTGGAGTAGATACAAAAAATATAATAATGAGCGAAAAATATATTACTCCATGCAGTTTAATAATAGCAAATGGAAGTACAGGATCGAGGACAATAATAAATTATAGGGAAGAAAAAGAAATTTTAGATTTAGATATTAAATATAAAAATTCTCCGCAGATAATTCTTTATGATGGTCATGAACTTGATATAGCACTTGCTACAAATAAATTATTTCCATCGGCTATTTCAGTTTTAGATGCAGGGACTTATAAAAAAGGAACTTTAGTATTAGGAAAGTTAGTAGATTATCTTATTTGTTCTGAAGATTTTGCAATGGAATATTGTAAAATAGATAAAATTCAAGAGAAAGATTTTGAATATGTTTTAGATAAATTAAAAGAATTAAATAAAAATACTATAATAGTTACTCTAGGTGAAAGAGGATCTATTATGAAAAAAGATGATAAGGTTATAAAATATGAAACTTTTAAAGCAAATGCAATTGATACAACTGGAGCAGGGGATATATTTCATGGAGCTTTTGTTTATGGTCTAAGCAAAGGATTTACAATAGATGAAAATATTAGGTTTGCATCAGCTTGTGCATCTCTTTCTGTTGAAAAACTAGGAGGAAGAAATTCAATTCCAGAACTTGAAGAAGTTTATAAAAAATTAGAAGAGAAATAAAATAAGTTGCAGTTTTAAATATTTTTTTAAAGCTGCAATTTTTATTTTAATAAAAATTATAACATGATTAAAATTAAGGTGGTATAATAATACTAGGATATAAAGGGGGGTAAAATATGTTTAGAATTATTAATTTACAGACAATGGATCCTATTTTAATGTTTACTATTTTTATGGGAATAGTTTTAATTTCTCCAATATTATCAGTTAAAACTAAAATTCCATCAATAATATATTTATTGTTAGGTGGTATGTTCATAGGACCATATGGTTTTAATATAGTTTCTAGAACTTTAAAGACGGAACTTCTTGGAGTTATAGGGCTCTTATATATAATGTTTGAAGCCGGATTAGAAATTAATTTAGAAGAAGTTGAAAAAAATAAATCCTATAGTTTAATATTTGGAACTTTAACTTTTTTAATACCTTTATTTTTAGGATTTTTAGGAGGGGTGTATATATTAAAAATGAGCATGTTAAGTTCTGTATTACTTGCTAGTTTATTTTCTTCTCATACTTTAATAACCTATCCAATTGTTAGTAAGTTTGGGATAAATAAAAGGAAAAGTATAACAGCTGTAATTGGAGGAACAATAATAACAGATGTTCTAGCACTAATAGTTTTAATTATAGTGATTGCAACTTATCAAGGTAACTTAACACTTATGTTTTGGGGTAAATTTATTAGTTTAACAGTCATATATGTTATATTTTCAGCTAAATATATTCCTAAAATAGCAAAACATTTTTTTATTAAATATGCTAAGGGAAATGGAAGTGAAGAATATGTATTTATAATTACTATTACATTTATACTAGCTCATATATCTCACATGATAGGTCTAGAACCAATAATTGGAGCTTTTTTATCAGGGTTAATTTTAAATAGTTTAATTCCAGAAAGAAGTGTGTTAATGGCAAGGGTTAAATTTATAGGAGAAACTTTGTTTATTCCATTTTTCTTGATATCTGTTGGTATGTTAATTGATGTTAGTCAATTTATAAAAAATGAAAAAACTATAAAGGTAGCTTTAATGATGATTGTTACAGCTATAATATCTAAATTTATTGCAGCTTTTGTTTTTGGTAAAGTTATAAAACTAAAAAAAATTGAAAATCTTTTAGTTTTTTCAATGTCGGTAAATCAAGCAGCAGCAACTTTAGCAGCAGTAACTGTAGGTTACAATGTTGGGATATTAAGTGAATATATTTTAGCAGGAACAATAACAATGATTATGGTAACTTGTTTTATGGGGACTTTTTTTACAGAATATACTGCTAAAAAGATTGCTTACGGAGAAAATAACGATGAGGAATTATCAAACGATTTACATAGAATTTTAGTTCCAGTGAATCAGGAGATAAATTTAGAAAATTTAATGGAATTTAGTTTTTTGTTACAGAATATAAAAAGACATGATCCAATTTATGTTTTGAAAATAATAAAAGAAAAAGATGATAATGATAAAGAAATTATAGAAAGTGAAAAACTTTTGGAAAAAGTTATTAAAAGAGCAAGGGAATTGAAAAGAGAAATTATTCCTCTAATAAGGATTCAAGATGATGTGTCTAATGGAATATTAACAACAGCTAAGGAAAATAGAATTTCAAAGGTAGTTTTTTCTTGGGATAGAAAACATCCTGAAAAAAATAAAATTTTTGGAGCTGTTATAGATAAATATACTGAAGCTAGTACATCTCTTGTCTATATATTAAAACTAGAACATACACTAGGAACAGCTTCTAAAACATATATTTTAATCCCTGATTTAATAATGAAACACAGAGGATTTTTGCAAATGCTTGAAAATACTTTGAAACATTTAAAAGAATTAAATACTAAGATTATATTTGTATGTAAAGATGAGACTAAAGAATATTTAGACAATTTTATAAAAGATAATAAGGGAGTTGATTTTTTAACTGTAAATAAATGGGATAAACTAGATGAATTTGTAAAAAATTTAATAAAACCAGGAGATTTAATTATTTTCTTTTTAGGAAGAAGAGAAGAAAGTACTTGGAGTAATTCTCAAGATGAATCAGCTAAAAGTTTAGTTGAAGATGAGAAGACTAATTTTATAGGAATATATTTATCTTGTAACAAAGGAAAAGAATGTCATTGTGAATAAGTAGTAAATAAAAATAGAAAATGTAGACTTACAAGAAAAACTTGTAAGTCCACATTTTTATAATTTATATTTATTTTAAATTTTTAACAATGGTCTTAATCCATAAACAAAAATCTTTTTCAACTTTCTTAGCTATTTCCATAACTGATTCATGAGAATGCGGTTTAGTAGCAATACCAGTTGCCATATTAGTGATACAAGAAATACCTAATATTTCCATACCTAAATAATTTGCCACAATGGCTTCAGGTACAGTTGACATACCAACAGCGTCTCCTCCCATTAAAGAATATGCTTTAATTTCACTAGCAGTTTCATATGATGGACCAGTAGTTCCAAGATATACTCCCTCACTATATTTTATATTTAAATTCTTTGCTTCTTTTTTAGCACTTTCAATAAATTTTTTAGAATAGACTTCTGTCATATCAGGAAATCTTGTACCAAATCTATCATCATTTTTTCCAATTAATGGATTAGTTCCAAAAAAGTTTATATGATCTTTAATTATCATTAAAGTTCCATCTTGAAAATTTGGATTTATTCCTCCTGCAGCATTACTTAAAATAAGTTTTTCTATTCCAAACATTTTCATAATATAAATAGGATAAGTTACTTCTTTCATAGGATAACCTTCATAAAAATGAATTCTTCCTTTCATGGCCATAACTTCTGTATCTCCTATTTTTCCAAAAATAAGTTTTCCAGCATGACCTTTAACTGTAGAAATAGGGAAATTTGGAATTTCATGATAATCTATCTC
Source organism: Fusobacterium sp. JB019 (assembly GCA_030673965.1). Classification (NCBI taxonomy): domain Bacteria; kingdom Fusobacteriati; phylum Fusobacteriota; class Fusobacteriia; order Fusobacteriales; family Fusobacteriaceae; genus Fusobacterium; species Fusobacterium sp. JB019. The sequence goes on from JAUTCN010000002.1 coordinate 164,502, forward strand.
AACGGTTTCTTTAATTTCATTTGCTAAGCTTCCAAGTCCACTTCCAAGAATAATTGCAATTTTTGGACTATAATTTGTTCTAGATTTTATAAATTTAATACTTTCTAATACTTTATTATACATAAAAATCTCCTTTCCAAAATAAATAGTTCTATTAATATAATAGTGCCTTATTTGAATAAAGTCAACCCTGTCAATAGATTTTATCATATAAAAAAAGAATGATTCAAAAAGCTATTGAAAATTAAGGAATAGAAAAGATAAAAAAAATAAATTATCACAATATCTTGTGCGCTAGTTGAAAAGGAGCACAAGATGTTGTATAATTCCATTAAGGGATACCAAGCAACAGAAAAAAGGAGATGGGGATTATGATCCAAACAATAAGAAAACGTAACGGAGATTTAGTTGAATTTTGTGGTGATAAAATAACAAGAGCAATATTTAAAGCTGCCACTGCAGTGGGTGGAAATGATTGGGAAAAATCAGAAGAGTTATCTCAAGAAGTTATAGATATGCTTTTTAAAAAATATAAAGATACAGTGGATGTCGAATATGTTCAAGATACGGTTGAAAAAGTTTTAATAGAAGGTGGGCATGCTAAGACAGCTAAGGCTTATATCTTATATAGAGAAAAACGTCGTGGTGCAAGGGAAAAAAATGCTTTAATAGGAGCAACAATTGATTTATTTTCTAAATATTTAGATGATGGAGATTGGAGAATAAAAGAAAATGCAAATACTCAAAAATCAATAAATGGAATGAATAACTATATTCGTGAAAGTTTTACAAAACAATATTGGTTACATGAGATTTATCCAGCTGAAATTCGTTCAGCTCATTTATCAGGAGATTTACATTTACATGATTTAGGATTCTTTGGACCTTATTGTGCAGGTTGGGATTTAAGACAACTTCTTGTTCAAGGTTTTGGAGGAGTAGAAGGAAAAGTAGAATCTAGTCCAGCAAAACATTTACGTAGTTTCTTAGGACAAGTAGTTAATTCAACTTTTACAACTCAAGGGGAAACAGCAGGTGCTCAAGCATGGAGTAGTTTTGACACATATTGTGCTCCATTTATAAAATACGATAATCTTGATTTTAAAGCTGTTAAGCAAATTTTACAAGAGTTTATATTTAATTTGAATGTACCTACAAGAGTTGGATTTCAATGTCCTTTCTCAAATTTAACTTTTGATTTAAAAGCTCCATCTACATTAAAAAATCAACCAGTTATAATTGGTGGAAAATTAATGGAAGAAACATATGGGGACTTTCAAAAAGAAATGGATATGCTAAATGAAGCATTTTGTGAAGTTATGGAAGAGGGGGATAAAAAAGGTAGAGTATTTACTTTCCCTATCCCTACAATAAATATAACAAATGATTTTGATTGGAATAGTAAAGTAACAGATAAATTTATGGAAATAGCTTGTAAATACGGAATTCCTTATTTTTCAAATTATGTAAGTTCAGATTTATCTCCAGAAGACGCTCTATCTATGTGTTGTCGTTTAAGATTGGATACTAAAGAACTTCGTAAAAGAGGAGGAGGATTATTTGGATCAAATCCACTTACAGGATCAATAGGAGTTGTAACTATAAATCTTCCTAGAATAGCTTATCTATCTTCAACAAAGGAAGAATTTCAAGAAAGACTAAAAAAATTAATGGATATAGCTAAGGAAAGTTTAGAGATTAAACGTAAAACTATTGAAAGACAAACTGAACATGGAATGTATCCTTATTCAGAAAATTATTTAAAAGATGTATATAAAAGAACAGGGGAATATTGGTATAATCATTTCAATACAATAGGACTTATAGGAATGAATGAAGCTTGTTTAAATTTCTTAGGAGAAGGAAAAGATATAACAACAAAAGAAGGACAAGAATTTTCTTTAGAAGTTTTAGATTATATGAGAGAAGTTATTGCTAAATATCAAGATGAAACAGGACATGTTTATAACTTAGAAGCTACTCCAGCAGAGGGAACAAGTTATAACTTAGCTAATAAAGATAAATCAAGATATAAAGATATAATTACTGCAGGAGATGAAGTTTGTTATTATACAAATTCTTCTCAACTTCCAGTTGGTTATACAGATGATATATTTGAAACACTTGATCTTCAAGATGAATTACAATGTAAATATACAGGTGGAACAGTATTACATTTATATTTAGGAGAGCAAATAAAAGATATAGAAATAGCTAAGAGTTTATTAAAGAAAGCATTTACTAATTATAAGTTACCATACTTATCACTAACACCAACATTCTCAATTTGTCCAGAGCATGGATATATAACTGGTGAAGTTGAAAGATGTCCAGAATGTGGTAAGCTTACAGAAATATGGACTAGAGTAGTTGGATACCTTCGTCCAGTTCAAAACTTTAATAAGGGTAAAACAGAAGAATATTCAGAAAGAGTAAAATATGTTATAAAAAATTAAGGAGAGGTTGATTCTATGAAGTTTGGAGGAATACAAAAGACTAGTACTATAGATTTTCCTAAAAAACTAAGTTGTGTAGTCTTTACATTAGGATGTGATTTAGATTGTTTTTATTGTCATAATCGTCAACTTATAGAGACCGGAGAAGAGATTTCAGAAAAAGAAATAAAAGCATTTTTAGAAAAAAGAAGAGGATTACTTGATGGGGTTGTAGTTAGTGGTGGAGAAGCTACTTTACAAAAAGATTTACTTAAATTTTTTAAATATTTAAAAAAATTAGGTTATGCAACTAAACTAGATAGTAATGGTCAAAGTTTAGAAGTTATTAAAAAATTAAATGAAGCTAAAGTTGTTGATTATTTTGCTATAGATCTAAAGGGGGCAAGAGAAAAATATACTCATATATGTGGAGAAAGAGCAGATTACGAAAAGACTGCAGAAACTATAAGATATTTATTTGATGCTAAAGCAAATTTTGAAGTAAGAACAACTTTATATCCAGGAATAACTAAAGAAGATTTAATTTCAATTGCAAAGGATTTTGAAAATTTTCCTTTATGGAGATTTAATTATTTTCATATGCCAGAAAAATTTAAAAAATGTGATTTAAAAAGGCTTAGAGGAAAAGTATTAACCAAGTATGATATGATAAAGATAAAAAAAGATTTGAATGAATATCAGAAAAATTTAGAGATTTAAAAATAAAATAACAAAAAAGATTAGCTTGAATAAAGCTAATCTTTTTTTATTTAGGTATTTAAATATTTTAAAAAATACCTATTAATGTTATAATAAACTATAATGGATTAATTGTATTTAAAATAGGACAAAAAGGAGAATTTATGCCAAATGTAGATAAAATAAAAAATCTCATATTGCTTTTTTTAAAAGAATGTACATCAGTGGAAAACTTAAATAATTTAAAAGAATTTTTATCAGAAAATATTATTTATGTTGGAAGCAAGGAAAATGAAATATATTCTGGAAGGAAAAATATAATTGAGAATTTAGAAAAAAAGATTAATGAATTTACAAAAGAGTTTAAAATTCAATATAAAGAGCCAGTTTTAAATGTTATTAACGAAAATATAAGTATTATTTATATGGAAATTTTAGTGGAAAGCTTAGAAGGAAACACTAAAAAGTTAAATGTTATTTTTACAGTTACTAAGGAGAATAGTGACTATAAAATATCTATGATTCATAATTCTAAAGTAGAAAATAATAAAGTTGATTATGTGAAGAAATTAAAAGAGGAAATTGCCATTACAAAATCTTCTATGGATATAGCTATTAATCAAAGTGGAGTTTATTATTATGAATATGATAAGGATAATAATAGAGTTAGTGTAAATGAAGGAATACAAAAGTTACTTGGAGTAAGTTCTTCTATAGAAAACTATCCTGAAATAATTTTTAAAAGTGGTTTAGTTTTAAAGGAAGATATAGATGTATATAGAGAAAATTTAAAAGACATCAAAGAAGGTAAAAAGAAACAAGTTTCCTTTGATGTTAGATTTAAAATGCCCGATGGAGGAATTTGTTGGTTTAGAAAATATTTTATTTCCATTTATGATTCTCAAGGTAAAGTGGGCAAAATAATTGGTGTAATGTCAAATATAAATCAATTAAAAACTATAGAAAAAAATATTTCTCTAGAACAAAATAAAAAGTTTAATTCTGAAAAAGCATTAAAATTTTATTATAAGATTAATTTAACTAAAGGACTTGTTTTAGAGCAAAAGGAAAAAGAAGCAAATGAAGATATAATCATAAAAAAATGTAGAATAAAATATGAAAACTTTTTAGAAGATAAGTTAGAAAATATAATTGATAAGGAAAGTAAGGAATATTTTAACAAGGAATTAAATATAAAATCTTTTGTTACAGCTTATCGTGAAAATAAAGAAATAGAGTTTGAATATAGAAGGAAAATAGGAGAAGAAATTTTTTGGGTAAAGCTAAGAATAGTGTTCTTATTAGAACCTCAAAGCAATGATGTGTTAGCTTTTGCATATATATATGATATTTCTAGGGAAAAAGCAAGTTTACTAATGCTTGATGCAATTATGATGAATCAAAATGAGTATATTTTAAGAAAAGAATTATTATCAGATAAGTGCTATATATATGCTAGTGAAAATAATTTTATGAAATTTCCTAAGGGACTAAGTAATTATAGTGTGGAAGAATATAATGAAAAATTAGATAACTATACAAGTAATTTAAAAGTATTAAAAAATCAAGATTATTTAAAAATTATAACTGAATATGAAAATATAGAGAAAAACAAATTATATGTTAATTTATGTGAGTTTATAGATAATAATAATAAAAAAACTTATAAAAGGGTAATATATTTCTTAGACAATTATTATTCTGTGTATATGTTAGTTTTAGATGTTAGTGATGTTATTTTTAATGAAAGAAAAACAAAACAAGAATTAGAAGAAGCATTAAAAAAAGCAGAAGACATTGCAATTAGTGCAGAAAGATCTAAGATAGAAGCAGATAAGGCAAATACAATAAAAACAGATTTTTTAGCTAGAATGAGTCATGATATGAGAACTCCAATGTCAGCTATAATAGGCCTTACTAATTTTGGATTAGAAGAGAGTATGGATATAAAAGATAGAAAATATTTTGAAGAAATAAAAAATAGTTCAGAGTATCTACTTCAATTAATTAATGATATTTTAGATATGCAAACTTTAGAAAGGGGTAAAATTATATTAAAGCCTCAAGTTTTTCAGGTGAAAAATTTTATTAAAAAAATAGAAACCATAATAAAACCTAAGGCAGATAAAAAAGGTATTATTTTAAAGATTAAAGAATATTCTAATATAAAAAATGAATATTTAAATTTAGATGAAAAAAGATTAGCTCAGATTTTAATTAATATATTAAATAATGCTGTAAAATATACTAAAGCAGGGAAGGAAGTTGTTTGGGAATTATCTTTAAATAAAATAGATGAAAACAAAATTGAATTAATAAATGAAATAAAAGATCAAGGTGTTGGAATAAGTGAGAAGTTTCAAAAACATCTTTATGAACCTTTTTCAAAAGAATATAATGAGTTAAGTAAGAACGAAGGTGGGACAGGTTTAGGTCTTGCTATAACTAAGAATTTAGTTGATAATATGGATGGAAAAATTTATTGTAATTCAGTTCTTGGTGAGGGAACAACGTTTAAAATAGAGATTCCTTATGTTTATAAAAAAGGAAACAATGTAGAGTGTGAGGAAAATCCTTTAAGTAATAAAGAAATTATTACAGATTTTAATGGGAAAAAAGTTTTATTATGTGAAGATGTAGATATTAATGCGAGAATAGTAAATAAAATTTTAAATTCTAAAGGATTTATAGTTAATCATTTTACTAATGGATTGTTAGGCTTGGAAGAACTTAAGAAAAATAATTATGATATTATTTTAATGGATATAAGAATGCCTGTTATGGATGGAATAACAGCTGTAAAAGAAATAAGAAAATTTAATAAAGATATACCGATAATAGCTTTATCAGCAAATGCTTATATTGAAGATATAGAAAAGAGCTTAGCAGCAGGAATGAATGCTCATTTGTCAAAGCCAATAGATAAAGCTGAATTATTTAATGTTATAGGAAAATTAATAAAATAAACTAATGGGAAGAGGTATACTATGGGGATAATAAATAGTTTTGCAAGAAGTATAAAAAATATATTTACAAGATTGCTATTTATAATAATAATTTTTTCAAGCATAACTTTAAAAAGTCTTGCTAATAATTATTATCAAGATTATCAGGAAATTATTTATAATAATAATAATGGATTACCTGTTTCAGCTGCAAATGCAATAACTCAAACTAAAGATGGATTTATTTGGATAGGAGTTTACGGGGGATTACTTAGATATGATGGAAAAAAGTTTATAAAGATAGGTCATAAAAATGGAATAAATAATGTTAAAGATTTATTAGTTGATTCTAGTGGGAAATTATGGGTTTGTACAAGTGATAATGGAGTAATTCTTTATGATAAAGGAGAAACTAAGGTTATAAATTCCTACAGAGGCTTGAAATCTAATTCAGTTAGAACTGCTATTGAAGATGAAGATGGTCATATTATAGTGGGTACAACTTCAGGAGTTGCTAGTATAGATATTAAAACAATGGAAATTCATAATATACTTGGAAATGATGAAAATTCTAAATATATAGAAAAAATGGATATGTTAAAAGATGGAAGAATAATTTGTGTGTCTAATGATGGGAAGGTTTTTTTATTAGAAAATCATAAATTATATAAAATAATAAAAAAGAGTTCAAAGAGCAATTTAAAGATTATTTCAGTTTATATTGATAATGAAAGTGATAATATTTATTTTGGTACAGACAGTAATATTATACTTAAAGGACAATTTAATGATAAAAGTTTAAAATTGGAAAAAATAAATTGTGGAAAATTAAGTTATATAAATGGAATAGAAAAGGATAAAGCAGGAAATTTATTAATCGCTTCAGATACAGGAATAGGATATTTAGATAAAGATTTAAATTTACAAGTTTTTTCTGATTTAGAAATGAATAATTCAATAGATAAAATTTTTATAGATTCTGAGGAAAATCTTTGGTTTATTTCTTCAAGACAAGGGGTTATGAAATATACTAAAAGTATATTTCTAGATATGAGTAAAAACTTAGGATTAAAAAATGAGGTGGTAAACAGTATATTACCATATAAAAATAGATTTTATATAGCTTCTGATAGGGGTCTTACAATAGTTGATAATAAAAGTAATTTGGTAGAGAATGAACTTGCTAAATTTTTAAAGGGAGAAAGGGTTCGTTGTTTATTAGAGGATAGAGAAGGGAATTTGTTGATTGGAACTTATACTGGAGATAAAGGAATAGTAAAGTATAATAATAATGGTGAAATAAAAATAATAAATGAGAAACAAGGTTTAAGTTCATCAAAAATAAGATCAATGATAAATTTAAAGGATGGAAACATTGCAGTAGCTACAAATAATGGTTTAAACATTCTAAAAAATGATAAGATTATTAAAAAAATTGGAATAAGAGATGGAATGAATAATTCCAAAATTCTAAATTTATGTGAAACACCAGATGGAACATTATTTTTAGGAACAGATGGTGGTGGGATATCTGTATTTAAAGATGGAAAATTTATAGAAAATATTGATCATGATTTAGGTTTAGATTCAGATATAATATTAAGATTAAAATATGATGAAAGATATAAGGGAATTTGGATTCTTACAGGAAGTTCCATTAGTTTTTATGATGGTAGTAATTTAAAAAGAATAAAGAATTTTCCTTTTAAAAATAACTATGATATATTTTTTTATGGTGGGAAAATATGTATACTAAGTAATGAAGGAATAATTTTTACTACCATTAGAGAGATGCTTTTAGATAATAATATAAAATATAGATTTTTAAATTATAAAGAAGAAAGAGCTCCAATGGTAACAGCTAATTCTTTTAGTTATATGGATGAATTAGCAAACTTATATATATGCGGAGTTAGAGGAGTATTTAAATTAGATGTTGAAAAATTTAATAAAGAATACAAGATACCTAAAATAGCATTAGAAAGTATTATTGTAGACGGGAAAAGGCAGTATTTAAAAAATGATAGAATTAAACTTTCAGGAGATGTTAAAACATTAGAGATAGAAGCCTATACTTTAACTTATCAATTATTAAATCCGACAATATCTTATTATTTAGAAGGCTTTGATGATGAATCTACTGAAATGAATAATTCAGATGCTGAAAAAATTAGATATAGTAATCTTAAGGGCGGAAAATATATATTTCATTATAAGGTGATTGATAGAAAAAATAATAGAATTTTAGGACATAAGAAAATATATATAGACAAGGAAATTCGTTTTTTAGAAACTAAATATTTTCCTGTATCTATAGCCTTTGGAGGAATTCTTTTATTTGGAGCTATCCTTTATTTTATTTTTAAAAGTAAGGCTAAAAGAGAAATACAAAGGCATAAGGAACTTCAGCATAAAGAATTAGAAGAAGCATTAGAAAAAGCTGAAGTGGCTAACAATTCTAAATCGGAATTTTTATCTCAAATGAGTCATGATATGAGAACTCCTCTAGGTGCAGTTATAAATTTTGCTGAATTTGGAATAGAAGAAAATGAAGATGGAAATAATAAAAAATATTTTAATCAAATAAAAGAAAGTTCTGTATATTTGTTAGGATTAATGAATGATATATTAGATGCTCAAAGAATAGAAAATGGGAAAGTAGATTTAATAGAAACTACCATTGATACAAAAGAATTTATTCAAACAGTAATGAATATAGTATTACCAAAGGCTAGAAAGAAAAACATACATTTTATAGAGCCTAATTTAAATGAAGAAGAAAATATTTATAAAAAATATGATGTTCAGCATTATAAACAAATATTAGTTAATGTTATAGGAAATGCAATAAAATATACTCATCCTAAAGGGATAGTTAAATGGGAATTAGAATTTTTAGAAGATGAAGAGGGAAGACCGTTTACAAGAAGTATAATAACTGATAACGGAGTTGGAATTAGTAAAGAATACCAAAAACATATATTTGAAAAGTTTACTAGAGAAAAAAATATTCTTTCTAAAAAAGAAGGAGGAACAGGATTAGGTTTAGCAATTACAAAAAAATTAATAGATTTATTACATGGGGATATTATAGTTGAAAGTGAACTTGGCAAGGGATCTAAATTTACTATAGATTTACCAGTACATAAAATATCTAAAAAAGAATTTGAAAATTTAAGAAAAGAAGAAATTATAAAATCCTTAGATGAATTTAAAGGGAAAAAGGTACTTTTATGTGAAGATAACGATATCAATGCAAAGATAGTTGAAAAAATATTATCCAGTGTAGGAATAAAAATAACAAGAGTAAATAATGGATTTTTAGGAATTACTCAAGTAAAAAATGAAAAATATGACGCAGTATTAATGGACATAAAAATGCCTGTTATGGACGGGTTAAAGGCAACTAAAAAAATAAGAGAATTTAATAAAGATATACCTATAATAGCTTTATCAGCAAATGCTTATGCAGAAGATATAAAAAAATCTTTAAATGCAGGAATGAACGCACATTTATCTAAACCTATTGATAAAAATAAAATGTTTAAAACTTTACTAGAAGTTATGATTGATTTCAATTAAGATATTTTAAAATTTAAGGGGGAGATGCTATGAGTAGTGAAACATTAAGTCAAATGTTTTTTGGGGTTTCAATAGGAGCAGTACTAGGAGCATGTTTTGTGTATTTTAAGAATAAATAATTGAAATAAAAAAATCCTTCGTTTTAACGAAGGATTTTTTATTATTATAATTCAGATTTCCATAAACCATGAAGATTACAATTTTCATAAGCTGAGATTACTTTTTCATCTTTAGCTAGTTTAAAATATGCAATTGGTTCATCTCCAGGATTAAAATAATGGAACTGACCACCATTTGTTGTTTCAAGATATATCCAAACAATATAATGATTATCAAGCATTGGATGAAGAGTAGAACCTACAGTTACTTTTACATTTTCTCCATCAACATCAATTAATGGAACATGTTTTTCTCCAGCAGCATCAGCAGTTTGTGGAATAAGTTCTTTCATATTTTGTCCACAACAATTAACTGGAACTCCTGAATCATAAAATTTCTTAATAATATTACCACAGTGTTCACATTTAAAAAACTTAGTTTCTAACATAATAATTCCTCCTATCCTTTATAAATTAAACAATAAATTATATACCATCAATCTAATTTTATAACATTTATTGCAACAAATCAACTAAGGACAAAGAATTTTTTTTATATCTTTTTTCTTACCCATAACAGTGATGGTAGAATCTTTTTCTAAAATAGTATCAGCTGTAACAGAACAAATTTTATTTTCTCCTGAAGTTATTGTAAGAACAAGGAGGTTATCTTTATTTTTAATATCAACTTCAGCCAAGGTCTTACCTCGAAGAGGAAGAGGAACTTGATTTAAAAAAACTTGAGCAATTATATTGTTACCGAAATTTTCAATAACCATTAAAGAATTAATATTATCCTTTGCAACAAAATAACGATAAAGTTTTTCAGAAAATCTATTAAAAATAAATCTTATGAAAACAAATTTTCTTAAAAAATAAAATATTATAAACATAATTGAAAGAGTTATAATTTCAACTATTGATAGCTTATCATTTTTGAAATTATAGGTTACAATTATACTTATAACTCCTGACACAATTGTGGCTGTAAAAGTATATCCAAAAATCATAATGACCTTAGCTATACTTCTTCTTTTTCTACTTCTTAATATAAGCTCACTTTCAGAGGTAGTGAAACCAGAATTAGTTAAAAGAGAAATAACTTGGAATCTAGCCTTTTCTTCACTCATTCCAGTTAATCTAAACATTACTGTAAATATATCAGCAAGGAAAATATATAGTACAATTAAAAAGAAAAATAATGCAACTATTATATTTATAAGATCACCTCCTTAATTATAATTACTTATGAGTTAAAACAAAATCAGAAACAGATTTTGCAACAACTTTTACAACTCTTTCATCAAAGGCATCTGGAATAATATAGTCAGTTCTTAAATCTTTTTCATCAATAACTGCAGCGATTCCCTTAGCAGCAGCAATTTTCATTTCATCAGTTATTTGCTCAGCTCTTGAATCTAAAGCTCCTCTAAATATTCCAGGGAAGGCAAGAATGTTATTAATTTGGTTAGGATAATCAGAACGTCCAGTACCAACAATTTTAGCTCCTCCAGCCATAGCTTCTTCAGGATAAATTTCAGGTTCAGGATTTGCCATTGCAAAAACAACTGCATCTTTATTCATTGTTGAAACCATTTCTTTAGTTAATAACTTAGGTGCTGAAACTCCTATAAAAGCATCTGCCCCAACAATAGCTTCTTTTAATCCACCTTTTATATTTTTTGGATTTACGAAAGTAACTAAATGTTTTTTAAGATCATTATAAGAATCCACATCATCTTTAGTTAATACTCCATCAATATCAACAGGAACTATTTCTTTTGCTCCCATTTTATGAAGAAGTTTACAAATTGAAGAACCAGCAGCTCCAGCTCCACTTACAACAATCTTTATATCTTCAAATTTCTTTCCTAATAATTTAAAAGAATTTATAAGTGCAGCAGTAACTACAATTGCAGTACCATGTTGATCATCATGGAAAACAGGTATATTTAATTCTTCTTTTAATCTTGTTTCAATTTCAACACATCTAGGAGCTGAAATATCTTCTAAATTAATTCCTCCAAGGCTTGGAGCAAGAAGTTTTACAGTTCTTATGATTTCTTCAGGATCTTTAGAATCAAGACAGATTGGGAAAGCATCAATTCCAGCAAATCTTTTGAAAAGAACACATTTTCCTTCCATAACAGGAAGAGCAGCGTGAGGTCCAATATCTCCAAGTCCAAGCACAGCAGTTCCATCAGTTATAACAGCAACAGTGTTTCCTTTTGTTGTATATTTATAAACATCCTCTTGATTTTCATTGATTTTTCTACAAGGTTCAGCAACTCCTGGTGTATAGGCTAGAGAAAGGTCTTCTTTAGTGTTAACATCCACCTTACAAATCATTTCAATTTTACCTTTTTTCTCTTCATGTAATTTAAGAGCTTTTTCATAAACAGTCATTTAAAATCCTCCCTTATTCGTTTAAGTTATTATATTATCTCATCAATTTATTATATCATAAGAATAAAAAAAAGATAGTTATATCTATGTATATTTAAGAATATTGAAATATATTCATTTATACCTTTAGGTTTCAAATTAAATATGTTAGAATCTAGATGTAAAAAAGATAAAAAAGTTTAAAGAGGGGATTATATGAGAGAGATAAAGTTAGATCTTGTGACACAAGAAGTTGAAAAATTATGTATTGAATCTAATTATTTCATTTGCCAAGATGTATTTGAAAAATTAGAGGAAGCTTATGAAAAAGAAGAATCTAAAGTAGCTAAAAATATATTAGGGCAAATTTTAGAAAATGACAGAATAGCAGCTAGAGAACAAGTGCCAATTTGTCAAGATACTGGACTTGCAGTAATTTTTCTTGAAATAGGAACTGAGGTTAAATTAAATGGAGATATTTATGAAGCTATTAATGAAGGAGTTAGAAGAGGATACGAAAAAGGATATTTAAGAAAATCTTCTGTAAGACATCCTTTAGATAGAGTAAATACAAAGGATAATACTCCTGCAATAATTCATACAAAATTAGTGGCAGGATCAGATAAAATTAAAATAGTAATGGCTCCTAAAGGTGGAGGTGCTGAGAATATGAGTACTGTAAAAATGTTAAAACCAGCTGATGGGATAGAAGGAGTTAAAAAATTTGTAGTTGATTTTGTTAAAAATGCAAGTGGAAATCCTTGTCCACCAATATTTGTTGGAATAGGACTTGGTGGAACTTTTGAAAAATCAGCACTACTTGCAAAACAAGCTTTACTTAGAGATGTTAATGATGAAAGTGAAGATCCAATTAATGCAAAATTAGAAAAGGATTTATTAGAGCTTATTAATAAAACAGGTGTTGGACCAATGGGACTTGGTGGAATGACTACAGCTATAGCAGTTAAAGTTGAAAGTTTTCCATGTCATATAGCTTCATTACCATTAGCTATAAATATTAATTGTCATGCTTCTAGACATAAATCAATTGTTTTATAGAAAAATTAATAAGTTTTAAGGAGGATTATTATGAAATTAACTACACCTTTTAAAGAAGAAGATTTAAAAAAATTAAGAATAGGTGACAGTGTTGAAATAACAGGAACATTATATACAGCAAGAGATGCAGCTCATAAAAGATTAGTAGAATTAATAGAGGCAGGAAAAGAGTTACCCTTTGATATAAAAGATCAAGGAATATTTTATGTAGGACCAACTCCTCCAAAGCCAGGAAAAGTTATAGGAAGTGCGGGACCAACAACTAGTTATAGAATGGATCCATATGCTCCAATTTTAATGGCAAACGGCTTAAAAGTAATGATTGGAAAGGGTGGAAGATCTAAGGAAGTTAAAGATGCTATAAAAAAATATAATGCAGTATATTTAGGTGCAATTGGTGGAGCTGGAGCTCTTCTTTCTAAATGTATAAAAAAAGCTGAATTAATAGCTTATGAAGATTTAGGAGCAGAAGCAATTAGAAAATTAGAAGTTGAAAATTTTCCAGTTATAGTTGTAAATGATGTTTATGGTGGAGATCTTTACGAAGAGGGTCAAAGCAAATGGAATAGAGAAGAAGATTAATTATTATATAAATTTATTAATAGGGGGATGTATGATGGAATATAGAATAGAAGTAGATTCAATTGGAGAAATAAAGGTTCCAAAGGAGGCGTATTTTGGAGCTCAAACTTGGAGAGCTGTTCATAATTTTCATATTACGGGATATCATACTCATCCAGCTTTTGTTAGAGGACTAGCTTACGTAAAAAAAGCTACTTCAATGGCAAATGCTCATGCAGGGGTTATTTCAAAGGAAATAGCAGATGTAATGGTTCAAGCTTCAGAGGAAATATTAGCAGGAAAATTTGATGATCAATTTATAACTGATGTTATTCAAGGTGGAGCAGGGACATCTGTTAATATGAATATAAATGAAGTAATTGCAAATAGAGGAAATGAATTACTAGGTGGACAATTAGGAGTTTATGACAAAGTTCATCCAAATGATCATGTTAACTTTGGACAATCAACTAATGATGATTTCCCAACTGGAGGAAAAATTGCAGTTCAACTTTTAGGAAAAGAACTTTTAGTTGAGATTAAAAGATTAGATAGAGTTTTAGAAAAAAAAGCTAAAGAATTTGATCATATGATAAAAATGGGAAGAACTCATTTGCAAGATGCAGTACCTATTAGAGTAGGACAAGAATTTAGAGCCTTTGCAGGACCTATAAAAAGAGATATTAAAAGAATAAAATCAGCTTTAGATGATTTGAAAGTTATAAATATGGGAGCAACTGCTGTTGGAACAGGAATAAATGCAGATGTTAACTATATGGATTGTGTTGTGAAAATATTATCTGAAATTACTGATATTAAATTTACTCAAGCTACAGATTTAGTTGATGGAACAAGAAACTTAGATGGATTTGTTTGGTTATCATCAGCTTTAAAAACTTGTGCAACAAATTTATCAAAAACAGCTAATGATTTAAGATTAATGGCTTCAGGTCCTAAGACAGGATTATTTGAAATTAATTTACCAAAACAACAACCTGGTTCATCAATTATGCCAGGAAAAGTAAATCCTGTTATACCAGAAGTTTTAAATCAAGTTTGTTTCCAAATATTTGGAAATGATTTAACTATAACAAAGGCTGCTGAAGCAGGACAATTTGAATTAAATGTTTTTGAGCCTGTATTATTCTTTAATTTATTACAATCTCTTGAAATTTTAAAAAATGGAATAAAAACATTTATAGATAATTGCTTAATTGGAATTACAGTAAATGAAGAAAGATGTAAAGAAATAGTAGAAAATAGTATTGGAATTATTACTGCAATAACACCTCATGTTGGTTATAAGAATGCAGCTAATATTGCCAAAAAATCATTAAGTACTGGAATTTCTGTTAGAAAACTTATAATAGAAGCAGGACTTTTAAGTGATGAAGAGTTAGACGTTATTTTAAATCCTTTTGAAATGACTAAGCCAGGAATTTCTGGAAAAGTATTGTTAGAAAAAAGAAAAAAATAAAGATGAATTAGATAAATATATAAAAAGGTAATCTTTCATTATAAAGATTACCTTTTTTATGTTATAATTTAAATAGGACAGATACAGAAGGAGGAAATACTTTGGATAAAAAAAAATTAGCTAAATTTTTCAAAGCCTTTGGTGATGAAAATAGATTAAAAATATTAGATCTTATTAAGGATGAAGAAAAATGTGCATGCAATATATTAGAAGAATTACATATTAGTCAGTCAACATTATCTCACCATATGAAAGTTTTAGAAGAATCAGAAATAGTAGTTTCTAGAAAAGAAGGGAAATGGACTCATTATTCCATAGATCCAAGAGGAGTGGAAAGATTGGTCCAGGTATTAAATAAATTAAATTCTAAGAAATAAAACATATTGACAACTATCGATATGAAGTGTATAATAAGTTACAAGCCACTTTAAGTGGTTTATTTTTTAAAATTGTACATCGATATATTTAGATGTATCTATTTTTAGGAGGGCTTATGTTTAATTGGTTAGATTATTTAGTTACTTTATTAGTTGAAGATGTTTTTGGTATCAGTGTTGCAAGTTCTTTGGGAGGATCTATTCACTTTTTCATATATGATGTTATAAAGATTTTAATATTATTAGGGATTATGATTTTTTTAATTTCTTATGTTAGAAGTTATTTTCCACCTGAAAGAACGAAAAAAATATTAGGAAAGTTTTCTGGAATTAAAGGAAATATAATGGCTTCTCTTTTGGGAATTGTTACTCCTTTTTGTTCTTGTTCTTCAGTTCCTTTGTTCATAGGATTTATTGAAGGGGGGATTCCTTTAAGCGTAACTTTTTCATTTTTAATAACTTCTCCAATAGTAAATGAAGCAGCCTTTGCAATTTTACTAGCATCATTTGGTTGGAAGATAGCGTTTGTTTATGTTATAACAGGTGTTGTTGTAGGAGTTGTTGGAGGAATACTTATAGGAACTTTTAAAATGGAAAGTTATATTGAAGAGTATGTTTTTAAAATGCAATCAGCAGATATAGAACTTGAAAAATTAAGTAGAAATGAAAGAATTAGTTTTGCTGTTCAGAATGTAAAGGATATTGTAGGAAGAATTTGGATATTTTTATTAATTGGTATAGGAATAGGAGCTCTTATTCATGGTTGGGCCCCATCTGAATTATTATTAAAATATGCAGGACCTGATAATCCTCTAGCTGTATTTTTAGCAGTAGGTTTAGGAATTCCTCTATATTCAAATGCTCTTGGAACAATTCCAATTGCTGAAGCTTTAATTGCAAAGGGAGTAGGAATAGGTACAGCTCTAGCTTTTATGATGGCTACAACAGCTTTATCTTTACCAGAAATGATATTACTTCGTAAAGTAATTAAGCCAAAATTAATAATGGTGTTTGTTTTAATAACAGGTATTTCAATTATATTTGTTGGATATTTGTTTAATATATTAGCTCCTTGGCTTATAGGTTAAGGAGAACATAAATAGGAGGATAATATGGATAATGTAAAAATACTAGGATCAGGATGTAAAAAATGTAGAGCTTTAGAGGAAAATACAAAGAAAGCTATTGAAGAACTTGAAATTGAAGCTAATGTGGAGCATGTAACTGATATGGCTAAAATAGTAGGATACGGAGTTATGTCAACACCAGCTCTTGTAATTAATGATAAGGTAGTATCAACTGGAAAAGTTTTAAAAGTTGAGGAAGCAAAAGAAACAATTAAAAAGAATATAAATAAATAAATAAATATAAGAAAAGGAGAGACAAGTGTCTCTCCTTTTTATTATACTAAAATTAAATAATTGTATTTTTATAATAAATATAGTATAACTATAATAGAATTAATAAATTAAAGTTAAAGGGAGAGAAATATGAAAAAAATATTATTAGGATTATTTGCTTTATCAAGTTTATCTTTTGCTCAAAATATGTATTTTGATAATATGATAGTAAAGGTAGGATCTGATTTTTCAGCTAATTATGAATCAGTATATTTTACAGAACAGTCAATAACTAAAGAGGCTCTTCAGGAAGATGCTAAAAGTAATGGTTATGAAATTTCACTTGAATTTTTAAAAGATATAAATGATAATTTAAAGGCAGGTATAGGAATAGCTTATCAAAAACATGGAGATAGAAAAAGCAATGGATATTATATTTTTAATCTTTCAGGTGTAGAATATGATTCTTACCCAGTATATGGAACTATCAGATATGATTTTAATATGAATTCTAATGTAATTCCTTACGTAAAAGCTAACTTAGGTTATTCTTTTAATAAAAATCCTTCAAAGTTTGAAAGTGAAGGATATTATACATCAGATACTAGTGTTACAGATGGAATATATTATGCTTTTGGTGGAGGATTAGAATATAATAATCTAATAGTTGAACTTATGTATGGTGTTAATAAGGCTGAATCAGAATGTTTTACTAGAGGTCAAAAAGTTATAGAGGATAATGATTATGAAAGATTTACTCTTTCTTTAGGATATAATTTTAATCTTTAAAATAAATAAAAGAAAAGGAGAGAAAAGTGTCTCTCCTTTTTATTATACTAAAATTAAATAGAAAATAAATGCAATTAGCCAAGCAATAGCACATTGAACAATTACCATTCCAATAGTAAGCCAAGTAGAATTTGTTTCTCTTTTAAATGCAGCCATTGCAGCAACGCAAGGTGTATAGTATAAAGTGAAAACAAGAAAAACAAATGCTGTAGCAGGTGAAAGTAAACTATGAATAGTTTCATTTGGTCCAAGTAAAACAGCAATAGTACTAACAACACTTTCTTTTGCCATAAGTCCTGTAATTAAAGCTGTGGATAATCTCCAATCATTTAATCCTAAAGGAGCAAGTAAAGGAGCAATTAAATTTCCAAGTCCAGCTAATAAACTTTTAGAAGAATCATGAACAACATTTAATCTAACATCAAAATGTTGTAAGAACCAGATAACTACAGAAGCTACAAAGATTATAGTAAAAGCTTTAGTTATAAAATCCTTTGCTTTTTCCCAAGATAAAAGGATTACACTTTTAAAACTAGGTAATCTATAATTAGGTAACTCCATAACAAATGGTATTGGTTCTCCTTTAAATCTTGTTTCTTTCATGAAAAGAGCAAAGATGATTCCAAATGCTATTCCAAGTAAATACAATCCTATAATTACAAGTCCTTGATGTTTTGGGAAAAATGCAGATGTTAACATAACATATATTGGTAATTTTGCAGAACAACTCATATATGGAATTAAAAACATAGTCATTCTTCTATCTCTATTTGATGATAAAGTTCTAGTTGACATAATAGCAGGAACTGAACATCCAAATCCAATAAGCATTGGGACAAAACTCTTTCCAGATAGTCCTATCTTTCTTAGTAATTTATCCATTATGAAAGCAACTCTTGCCATGTATCCACTGTCTTCCATTAAAGATAGGAAGAAAAATAATACAACGATTAGTGGTAAGAAACTTAAAACACTTCCAACACCAGCAAATATACCATCTATTACAAGGGAATGAACTACTGGATTTATTTTTAAATTAGTAAGAAGTAAATCAACATATTTTGTTAAATCGTTTATAAGATATTCAAGTCCTGTGGATAAAATAGGACCTAAGACTGAAAATGTCATCCAAAACATAAGAGCAATTATTCCTAAAAATATTGGAATTGCAGTATATTTTCCTGTTAAATATTTATCAATTTTTCTGCTCTTTCTATGAGCTTTACTTTCTTCAGGTTTTTCAACTGTATTTTCACATAAATTTTCAATAAATGAAAATCTCATATTTACAATTGCAGAAACTCTATCAACTTTTGTTTCTTCTTCTATTTGTTTTACAATATGTTCTATAGTATCTTTTTCATTTTCATCTAGATTTAATGCTTCAATCATAAGTCTATCTTGTTCAATAGCTTTAGTTGCAGCAAATCTAGGATTGACTCCAATGCTTAGAGCATGATCTTCAATAATATGTAAAATAGAATGGATACCTCTATGTATTGCTTGCTCTTCCTTAGTTCCTAAATTATTACATAAATCTAAATTTTTAGGATTTATTTTAAACTTAGCAACAGTAACAGCGTGATGTACAAGCTCTTGTATACCTTCATTTTTAGAAGCAGATATTGGAATAACAGGTACTCCTAAAATTTCTTCTAAGTTATTAATTAAGATATTTCCATGATTATCACGAACCTCATCCATCATATTAAGAGCAATAACCATAGGAACTTTAAGTTCAAGTAGTTGCATAGTTAGATAAAGATTTCTTTCTAAATTTGTAGCATCTAAAATATTAATAATTGCATTTGGTTTTTCTTTAATAATAAAATCCCTTGTAACAATTTCTTCTGTTGAATAAGGAGACAAAGAATAAATTCCTGGAAGATCTATAATTTTCACAGAAGGATAACCTCTTAATTGTCCTTCCTTATGCTCAACTGTAACTCCTGGAAAATTTCCAACATGTTGATTAGCTCCAGTTAATTGATTAAACAAAGTCGTTTTACCACTATTTTGGTTTCCAACTAAAGCAAATCTTAAATGACTTCCAAGTAAAGAAATTTTTTGTTTATAGTGCTTTTTTTCACAAATTCCATGTTCACAATTTTTTCTTTTAGGATGATGCCATTCTCCAAGTTGAGGATGATCTACTAAATTTAATCTCTTGTTTCTTTTTTTTCTACATTTAAATTCAGAAATCTCTGAAATTTCAATTTTAGCAGCGTCACTTTTTCTTAAGGTCAAAGTATAATCTCTAACTTTAATTTCTAAAGGATCTCCCATTGGTGCGGTTTTAACTAAGGTGATTGGAGTTCCAGGAGTCAAGCCCATTTCTAAGAAATGATGTCTTAAATCTTTTTTTCCATCGATGCTAATAATTTCTGCTGAATTTCCTATGTCTAGTTTATCTAATGTTTTAATCATAATTTTCCTAATATATAACTGAATATATACATTCCTTTCCCTAAATATTTTATTATAAATTATTTTATATAATTATTGCTTTTATATTATATCATTTTATAATCAAAATGATAAATAAAATTTATAATATATTTTTAAAATAAAAAATGTATAAGTTGACTTTAAGTGTTTAATTATTTATAATTTAATAGACTATAATATTATAATAGGAGGAAATTATGGAAAGTATAGAACTTATAAAAAAATTAAGTGATGTAGAAGGAATTTCTGGCTTTGAAGATAGGGTAAATAATCTTGCAAAAAAAGAATTAAAAGACATTTATAATATAGAAGAAGATTCAATGAGAAATTTATATATAAATAATGTAGAAAAGAGTAAAAGAAAGAAACCTGTTGTTATGTTAGATGCTCACTCAGATGAAGTTGGTTTCATGGTTCAATCTATAGAACCTAATGGATTTTTAAAATTCATTACAATTGGAGGATGGAGTAATCAACAAATACCAGCTCATAAGGTAAAGGTATTAAATAGTGAAGGGGAATATATAGAAGGAATTATCTCTTCAATTCCACCTCATTTTACATCTAGTGAAAATAAAGGAAAGGTTACAGATATTAAGGATATGTTCATAGATGTTGGAACAACTTCTTATGAAGAAACTGTAAAAGATTTTAAAATAGAAATAGGAGCTCCAGTTGTTCCTGATGTAGTTTGTACATATAATGAAAGATCAAAGATGTTTTTAGGAAAAGCTTTTGATAATAGAGTAGGGTGCGCTGCAGTTATAGAAATAATGAGAGATATTAAAGATGGAGATTTAGATGTAGATGTAGTTGGGGTTTTCTCTTCTCAAGAGGAAATTGGAACTAGGGGAGCTGTTGTTTCAAGTAGAAGAGTTCTACCAGATGTAGCAATAGTTTTAGAAGGACCTCCTGCAGATGATAGTTTTAGAAATAAATATAATAGTCAAGGAACTATAAAAAAAGGAGTTCAACTTCGTCATTTTGATCCAACTATGATGGCAAACCCAAGATTTATAAAATTTATAAAGGAAATATCTAAAAAATATGATGTGAAAATTCAAGAGGCAGTAAGAGAAAGCGGAGGAACAAATGCAAGTAAGATTCATTTGGAAAATTTAGGAATTCCAACAGTTGTATTAGGTGTTCCTGTTCGTTATACTCATTCTCATTATAACTTTATAGCTTATAGTGATTATATAGAAATATGCAAATTAGTTAAGGGAATGTTAGTTGAATTAAATGAAGATGTGATTAATAATTTTTAGGTTTTTATGATATGATTAAGTGTGTGCGAGGGTGTGAATTTATGAAAAATGAAAATATTGCCAGCTTAAAGAAAATAACAGCTGACTATTTGGATATAGATAGTAATATAATAAGGGAAGAATCAAATTACTATAAAGATTTAGACGCTGATTCCTTTGATTTAGCCAATATAATAATAGAATATGAAATATATTTTAATATAAATATTCCTTATTTATATGCTAAAGATATGCTTGAAATTAAAGATGTTATAAAATATATTGATAAAAATTATGAAAATAAATTTTAAAATAAAATATTAGAGGAGATGTATGAAAAAACAAGATAGTATTAGGACAGAATTTGAAGAATTTAAAAAGGAAGCTTTACTTGGAACAAAGGAAAATATATTTAATGAGGCAAGTAAAATATCTTTTTATAAAGAAGTGTGTAAATATATTTTAGATTTAAATGAAAATGAAGAAATGTTAAAGGGAGATTTTAGTTTAGGGTTACTTCATGATTTTTATAAAAAAAATGATAACTTAAGTATAAATGGAAAAGAAAATATAAAAGAATTAATAATTTCTTTTAATCAAAGATTTAAAGTTTCTTTGAATAAAATGATGGCAGAATATTATTTAGGTTCAGACAAGTAGTTTAGAGGTATGTTGCAAAGGCAGCATACCTTTTTTTAAATTTAACTATTGACAATTGAAAGTTTTGGAGGTATCCTCATATTAGATAAGGAATTATCTTACTACATGTATTTTCAGAAAGGAGAACATTATGAAATATTATATTAACAAAAAAACTCAAGAAGTATTTAAGGAATCTTGTAACGAGTGTGGTTGTACTGATGATATGGTTCTTTTAGGAAATTTTGAATATGTTAGCGAAGCTGTGGAAGCAGCTAAAGCAAAAGGATATCCTAAAGCTGATGGTTCTGCTTACGATAGTTTAAATTGTCATACCAAAGATTAGTTTATTTATAAATTCTTTTTAAGGTCTAGTTATCTAGACCTTTTTTGTTTAAATTGATGCGTTATTTAATATACTTGAATAGGAGATGAGCTTCATGAAAAAGATTGCTTTTTTTGATTTTAAGCCTTATGATAAGGAATGGTTTGGGAAACTTAATAAAAATTATGAATTTATATTTATTGAAGGAAAATTAAATTCTAGAACAGCTTTATTAGCTAAAGGATGTGAAGCTATTTGTGGATTTGCCCATGATGATATAGGAAAAGAAACTATTGATGCTTTATATGACGTTGGTGTTAGAGCAATTGCCTTAAGATGTGCAGGATTTAATAATGTAGATTTCAAAGCAGCTTACGGAAAAATAAATATAATGAGAGTTCCAGCTTATTCACCTTATTCAGTGGCAGAACATGCTATGGCATTATTACTTACTTTAAATAGAAAAATACATAAATCATATAACAGAACAAGAGATTTTAATTTCAGTCTTTCTGGACTTATGGGAATGGATCTTCACGGGAAGACAGTTGGAGTAATAGGAACTGGTAAAATTGGAAAAATATTTATAAATATTTGCAAAGGATTTGGAATGAAGGTGCTTGCCTATGATTTATATCCTGATAAAAAAGTGGACATAAATTATGTTGATTTGGATACTATATTTAAAGAAAGTGATGTTATATCTTTACATTGTCCATTAACAGAGGAAACAAAATATTTATTATCAGAAGAAGCCTTTAATAAAATGAAAGAAGGAGTATATATTATAAATACATCTAGAGGAGGACTTCTTGAAAGTGAAGCTTTACTAAAAGCTTTAACAAGTAAAAAAGTTGCAGGGGCAGGACTTGATGTGTATGAAGAAGAAGGAGACTTATTCTATGAAGATTTTTCAAATACAATAATAGATGATGATACTCTATCTCTACTAGTTTCTAAACCAAATGTACTTATGACCTCTCATCAAGGATTCTTTACTAAGGAAGCTTTAAAAAATATAGCAAAAGTAACAATAGAAAACTTTGATGAATATTTTGCTGGTGGAAAACTAACTAATGAAATTTGTTATCACTGTAAGGGAGATCCAAATAGTGAAAATTGTGAGAAAAATGAAAAAGGAAGATGCTTTTAAAAAATAGATAAATAAAAAAAACAGAAAGGATTAATTTATAAATTTTATTGTTCTTTTTACAAAGTCCTATAAAATATTAATATATTATTTAATTTTTATAGATAAAAATCTATCATTTTTTGAATTAAATTGCAAGAGAAAATAAAAAAAGGAGCTAAATTCTTTTTACTAGAGTTTAGTTCCTTTTATAATCTTTGGAAAATATTTTATAAATTTTTATCCCCAAAAACTGTCGACCTCCGGTAAGGCAAATTTACCTATAGATCGACAGTTTTTTATAAAGCTAACAAAATAAATAATTTATCGAAAAATCATAAGGATAAATAAGAGAAACTTATAGAAGAAAAGACAAAAATTTAGGGGGTCGACAGAAACGACTTTCTTATGCTATAATTTTAGGGAGGTTACAAGGGTACCTATTTTAATCTAACCAATGTGGAATGTAAATATTTTGATAGGTGACGAAAAAAAAGTTTTAGGTTGGCATTTTAATCTAACCAATGTGGAATGTAAATATTTAAAGTTTTATACTAACCACCTGGTATCCCTTAAATTTTAATCTAACCAATGTGGAATGTAAATTATGTTGCTACTATTTGAGTCACTCTAGTTTTCAATTTTAATCTAACCAATGTGGAATGTAAATGCCAAAGCTTTCTTTTTGATCTGCAAAGAAATTAAATTTTAATCTAACCAATGTGGAATGTAAATGAGTAAATTTCCTCCCAGAAGTTTTCCATATAAATTATTTTAATCTAACCAATGTGGAATGTAAATTTTTCATTAATTTGTATTGCGTGTCTTGTTCTTTCATATTTTAATCTAACCAATGTGGAATGTAAATAAAAATGAACTTGAAGTAATAATGCGTGAGGACGCATTTAATTTTAATCTAACCAATGTGGAATGTAAATAAAAATGAACTTGAAGTAATAATGCGTGAGGACGCATTTAATTTTAATCTAACCAATGTGGAATGTAAATCTCCTACTTTTTTAGTAGGACTTGGAATATCAGTTATTTTAATCTAACCAATGTGGAATGTAAATTTCATTTCTTCCATTAATTTACTTGCTATATCCAATTTTAATCTAACCAATGTGGAATGTAAATTTGTGGAATATATGTAGGGGCAAAACTATCTTTATTAGGGGTAGAAATAGCAAAAAACACTTAATTTTATACTAATTAAATGGACAATTGTCTGAATAATAGTAAAAATAGGTGTTTTTTTGCTTTTTTTGGATTTTACGTGCCTTAATTCATTTATAATTAAAGAGTTACGAGGCGGGTTGATAGGGCTATTAAAGGGGTTGTAGAGGATTAAAATTAACCTATGTAATTACAAGGGGAGAGTGTGAAATTGTTCTTATTTTAAAAATGATAAGCTGATTTTTTCAAGAGAAATAAATATTTAATGATTGTAATTATATAGTGTTACAGTTTTTTTGTGTTGGAAATATGTTTGTTTACTAATTTTGAAAACTACATTCTTAAGTGAGCGAAAACTTACAAAATTAACTGGATATTTATATAAATCAAAAAAAGATTGAAAAATAAAAAAAAGGGGGTATAATTGTATCGTGTAATAAATCAAACAATAAATAGTTGTTATTTAATAACTTTAAGGAGGACATCATGAGATACGAGGTGTGTTTTAAATTACAGAAAAAAGAGATTGTAAATGATTATAGAAGGAAGTTCATTTCATATATAAAAAATATTTTAGAAAAATATGATAATGATATTAAAGATAAATTTTATAAAACAAATCATGAAAAAGATTTTTCTTTTTCAGTTTATTTTAAAGCTGAAAAATTTACAGATGAAAAAATATATTTAAAGAGTAACGATATTAAATTATTCATATCTATTTATTCGTTAGAAGGCGCGCTATATTTTACAAATGCAATGCTTGGATCTATTCATAAAAAATATTTAATAGCAGATAATGAAATGGAAGTAACAAGAATAAGGCCTCTTCCTGAAAAAGAAATAAATAAAGAAGAAGTTATATTTAAAACAATGTCTTCCATTGCTATAAGAGAAAAATTAACTGATAAAAAATCTTGGTATCATGATTTTGATGAAAAAGGATTAAAAGTTTTAAAGAAAAATTTAGTAAATAATTTATCAGATAAATTTCCAACTAAATATTTAGAAGAAATAAATATATACCCTTACGAAATGAAAAGAACTGTTGTAAAAAATTATGGAATAAAATTTCCTGTTTCAATGGGAGTTTTTAAAGTAGAAGGGAACAAAGAAATATTAAATTATTTATACAAAGCAGGAATAGGAAGTAAAAGCAGTGCAGGATTTGGAATGGTAGATATTTTAAGTTAAAGGAGGAAAGTCATGGAAGAAGATAATATGATAACTTTAACTTTAGGAGACTGGCTATATAATTCAGGATTAGTTGGTTTTATAAAAATTTTAGAATATGCTAAAGAAGAAGTTATTTATAAAGAACAAGAAATTTTGTTTAATGTGAAAGCTTTAGATAATTTTGAAGAAAAATATTTTAATTATTTCATAAATAAATATGAGAAAAAATTATCTTGGTCAAAAATAGTTTCTTTCAAAGAATCTATTGATAACTGGGAGCAAGAAAATTTTAATAATTTTAACGAGGTTTCTTTAAATAATCTAAATGATAAAATTGATTTTTTTAAAAAAGTAATAAAAAGTAATAGTCATGTTGCTGCTTATGAATTAATAACAGAAAAAAAAGATATTTTAAAATTAGAAAAGCAGTTAAAAAAAATAAAACTAAAAAAGAAAGAAAAAATAGCAGATAGATTAGAAGAAATAAAAGAAGTAACTAAATTGATGAAAGAAATAATTGATTTTTATTCTTTAGAAGAATCTAAAAAATTTATAAGTGCAAAAAATATAATATATACAGTTATTAAAAATGCTTGGGAAGGAGTTTCTTTTTTAAATACTCAAGCTAAAGAAAAAGATATGTATAAAAACTATAAAAATTATTTTTTAGAAGAATGCAGAGAATATTTGAATGTTGATAAAGAAAAATATATTTATAATTGCAGTACTTGTAATAGACCAATTAAAAATTTAGATATAGAAATGAATTTTTTAAATAATATGGGTTTTGATAGTTAAAGAAAACCTTCAACTGTATGGAATTATAATAATGATATATCAATATGTCCTTTATGTAGATTGGTTTATTCTTGTGTTCCTGCAGGTTTTATATATGTTTATGATAAAGGAATATTTGTAAATAATAATTCTAATATAAAGGATTTAGTTAGAATTGCAGATAAAATAGAAATTGAAATTTTAAAAGAAGAAAGTTTTAATTCAAATACAACTTTTAAAAGTTTAATTTCAGCATTGATAAAAGAAAATAATTCCAGTGTTAAATATGAATTAGCAGATATTCAAGTGGTTAGATATGAATCTGGAAAATATAGATTTAATCTTCTTTCAAAACAAATGCTAGAAGTGCTATATAATTCAAAAGAAGAATTAAATAGAATAATTATGGCTGGCTATAAAGATGGAGATTTATACAATAGATTATATGAAATGACAATAAAAAAATTGCTTAATAATGAAAATTTGTTTCTTTTAATTCATAAATTATTTATTATTAAAATGAAAGATAATAATAAAGATATTTATTTTAATTGTAAAGAAATACAAGAAATTATAAAAATTAATTTTAACTTTTTGAAAGGAGCTGGATATATGGAAGGTCAAGAAAAGAATATACTGAAAACTTATAGTGGAGCAGGATATTATTTAAAACTAGAATATTTAAAGAAAGGTTCTGAAAATAAATTAAATGGAATAGCTTATAAATTATTAAATGCTCTTAAAACTAATAATCAAGGAATGTTTATGGATGTAATTATTAATTGTTATTTATACACAGGAAAACAAATTCCAGGATTTTTTACAGATTGTTTAAAAGATACAGTTAATTTAAAAACTATAGGTTATGCTTTTGTAAGTGGGTTAGTAGATGGAGAAAGTTATAGTAAATAGAATTGGAGGAAATTACAATGGAAAATAAGGGATTAATGTTAACAATGATTTTTGAAGCAGAAAGTGCAAACTATGGAGAAGGAATCGGAAATGTAGCTTCTTTAAAAAAAATGGCAAGAAGAGATGGTGAACAATATACTTATATTTCAAGACAAGCTATAAGATATAATATAATAGAGCAACTAGGAGAAAAAATAACTCCAACTAGAGTTGAAAAAAAAGTAGTTCAATTTTCTCCAGAAACTACAATTGAAGATTATCCTGAAATAGATTTCTTTGGATATATGAAAACAATAAAAGGAGAATCAAGTTTAACAAGATCTGCTAAAGTTAGACTTTCAAACGCAATATCTCTTGAAACTTTCAAAGGAGATTTAGATTTTTTAACAAATAAAGGATTATCTGATAGACTTGGAAAAGAAATGAAAGGAATGAATATTGCTCAATCAGAAATTCATAAATCATATTATAGATATACTATTGTAGCAGATTTAGATCAAATAGGAATTGATGATGACATTAATTTAAAAAAAGAAGAAAAAACAAGAAGAGTTAATAAGTTATTAGATACTATATCTTTGTTATATAGAGATATTAGAGGAAGAAGAGAAGATTTAAAACCATTGTTTGCAATAGGGGGAGTTTATGATATTAAAAATCCAATTTTCCAAAATGTTGTAGAAGTTAAAGATAATAAGATAGTAATTGATTCTATAAAAGATGTTATGTTTGAAGTAATAGAAAAAGATACAATGTGTGGATTAATAAAAGGAAAATTTGATAATGATAGAGAAATTATAGACAAGTTACATGCCATATCTATGCCAGAATTATTTAAAAATTTAAAACAAAAGGTTAAAGACTATTATGAAAGCAATTAGATTAAAGCTAGAACAAGAATTAGTAAATTATAAAGTTCCAACCAGTTTTCAATTAAAAGAAACATATCCCTTGCCACCTTATTCGACTATCATAGGAATGATTCACAATCTTTGCGGGTTTGAAAAATATATGGATATGGATATTAGTATTCAGGGTTATTATAATTCTAAAGTAAATGATCTTTTTACAAGATATGAATTTAAACCAGGAATGAAATTTGAAAAAGGAAGACATCAATTAGAAACTTCAGGATATGGAATATGTAGAGGCATAGCTACAACAGAGTTATTAAGTGAGGTGGAACTTATAATACATATTGTTCCAAAGGATAAAAATTTAATTTCAATAATAGAAAAAAAATTAAGAAATCCTTTAGAATATGCAGCTTTAGGAAGAAGAGAAGATTTAGCTATAATAAAAGAAGTAAAAGTAGTAGAAGTAAATAAAGTTGAACTAGAAGAAAATTATGAAATCAAAAAAAATTATTGTGCATATATTCCTATTAAATGGATAAAATCAAATAAAGTTTATGTAAATAATAATTATAATATTAAAAATACAGGAACAAGATATTTACTTAATAAAAATTATAAAAAAATAGAATTAGGAAAAAACAAAAATAAAAAAGAGTTTAGAAAATGGGATAAAGTAGAAGTGCTATATTCTTCAAATGTTTTTTCAAGTGAAGAAAATGAGATATTATTAGATGAAGATAATAATATTGTTTTGCTAGCTTAAAAAGAGGAGAAATCCTCTTTTTTTTGAAAGTAGGTGATGAAAATAGAGTTTTATGCTAAGTCAAATCCAAAAGAAACTATTCAACAGCATACAGATAAGTTACTTAAAAATTATAAAATTTTAAATGAGTTATATTATAAAGTTCCAATAAATTGGAATTTATTAAAAGATGCTTGTATTTACCATGATTTAGGAAAAATCAATTCTAAATTTCAAAATAAGATATTATATGGTAAAAGAAATGAAAATGAAGTTGCTCATAATTTATTAAGTTTAGCTTTTATAAATACAAAATTATTAAAAGAAAAATACAGTGAAGATGATATAAAAATTTTGGCTCATGCTGTTGCTTATCATCATGAAAGAGGAATTTATGATAAAGAACTATATGAAGAGGAATTAAAAGATATAAAAGAAAATGCAAAGGAATTTAAATACGATAAATTAGAAATAACTAGAATAAAAGAAATACCTGCAAAATATTTTAGTAAGGATAGAATCTATGATGATAATGAAAATTTTTATAACTATGTTTTAATAAAAGGACTATTAAATAGACTTGATTATGCAGCAAGTGGAGATATAGAAGTTGAACAAAAGAATGATTTTTTAAGAGAGTCTCTTTCTAATTTGATGCTATCTTGGAAAAATTTAAATCCCAAATCTCATTGGAATGAACTTCAAAATTTTATGATAAATAATAAAGAAAAAAATACAATTGTAATTGCTCAAACAGGAATGGGGAAAACTGAAGCTGGACTTTTATGGATAGATAATAATAAAGGATTTTTTATATTACCATTAAAATCAGCAATTAATGAAATTTATAAAAGAATAACTGGAAATATAGTTTTTAAAAACAAAGTAGGATTACTTCACTCAGATACTTTTAGCAAATATATTGAATATGAAAAAGAAGAAATAGATATTCAAAAATATTATAATGAAACCAAACAATTATCTTTAGCTTTAACAGTTTGCACTTTAGATCAAATATTTGATTTTGTATATAGATATAGAGATTTTGAATTAAAATTAGCAACATTATCATATTCAAAAATAGTTATAGATGAGATTCAAATGTATTCTTCAAATCTAGTAGCGTATATAATAGTAGGATTAAAAATGATAAATGAAGTAGGTGGAAAATTTTCTATTTTAACAGCAACTTTTCCTAAGTTTATAGGAGATTTATTAAAAAAATATAATGTTAACTTTGTAGAAAGTGAAAAGCCTTTTATTAATAATCAAATAAGGCATAAAGTAAAAGTATTAGAAGAAGATTTAAATGTTAAAAGGATTTTAGAAAATTATAAAGAAAATAAGATTTTAATTGTTTGTAATACTGTGAAAAAAGCTCAAAGTATTTATAATGAACTTGTAAAAAATAAAGATATTGAAAAACAAAGAGTAAATTTGTTACATTCTAAATTTATAAGGAAAGATAGAAATGAAAAAGAAATAAAAATTATGGAGCTAGGAGATAAAGATAACAAAGATTTTGGAATTTGGATAGGAACTCAAGTTGTAGAGGCATCTTTAGATATTGATTTTGATTTATTGTTTACAGAATTATCAGATATAAATGGATTTTTTCAAAGACTTGGAAGATGCTATAGGAAAAGAGAGTTTAAGGAAGAAGGATATAATTGCTATTTATATGTAGGGAAAGAAAAGCCTTGCAGTGGTATAAGAAATAATGAAAGATCTATTATAGATTATGATATTTTTAAAGCTTCTAAAGAGATATTATTAAAAGAAAAAATAGATGGTAGCTTATCAGAACAGAAAAAATTAGATTTAATTGATAGGATTTATTCTACAGAAAATATAAAAGATACAAAGTATTATGAAAAAGTGATTGAAGGAATAAGATATTTAAATACTATAGATGCGTATGAATTAGATAAAAAAGAGGTAAGAAAAAGATTTAGAGATATTAATAGTTTATTAGTTATTCCTCTTCCAGTTTATGAAAGAGAATATAAAATTATAAAAAAATTAGAAGAAGAAATAAATGTTAAAAAACCTAGTACAAAGGAAAATAAGATTGAAAAATCTAAAAAGCTAGAATTATTAAAGGCTTATACTTTAAATATTAGTTACGGAGAAGCAAACAAAAGAATAAAAGATGAAGAAACAATAAATTTAGGAAAATTTGAAAAAATATATATTTTAGATTGTGATTATGATATTGATTTAGGTATTGTTTTAAAAAAAATTGAGAATAATAATCTTGATTTTGATTCTTTACTTATTTAATTCTTGGAGGTTATTTATGAAGATAACTGGAATAATGTTTTATTATTATTTTGTATGTCCTAGAAAGCTGTGGCATTTTACTAAAGGAATTTCCCTTGAAGATGAGAGTGAAAATGTTATGCTAGGAAGACTTTTAGATAATTCATCTTTTTCTAAAGATAAGAAACATATTATGATTGATGAAACAGTTAATGTTGATTTCATAAGAGACTGGAAGATATTACATGAAATTAAAAAAAGCAAAAGCATTGAAGAAGCTTCAATTTGGCAGGTTAAATATTATTTATATTTTTTGAAAAAAAGAGGAATAGAAATAGAAAAAGGGATCTTAGATTATCCTAAAGTAAAAAGAAGAGAAGAAATATTTTTATCAAAGGAAGATGAAGAAAAAATAGAAGGTATACTAAAAGAAATAGAAGAGATAGTTATGAGGGAGAAAGCTCCTGAAAAAATAAATTCAAAAATTTGCAAAAAATGTGCTTATTACGAGTATTGCTATATCTAGTAGGAGGAGTTTATGAGTGAAACTTATTATTTATTTTCGGATGGAAGATTGAAAAGAAAAGATAATGTTTTAAGATTAACTACACCAGAGGGACAATACAAGGATATGAAAATAGAAGTAACAAATGAGATTTATATTTTTGGAGAAGTTGATTTAAATACCAAATGCTTAAACTATGTGGGACAACTTGGAATAAATTTACACTTTTTTAATTACTATGGTTTTTATACAGGAAGTTTTTATCCTAAGGAAAGAGCTGTATCAGGAAGACTTTTAGTAAAGCAAGTAAATCATTATGAAGATTCAGATAAAAGAACTATTCTAGCTAAAAAATTAATAGAAGGAGCAAGTTTTAACATTAAAAGAAATTTGAGATATTATAACTCTAGAGAAAAAGATTTAGAGGATCCAATTTTTTTAATAAAAAAACTTAGAAGTGAAATTGATAAATGTAAAGATGTAAAAGAACTTATGGGAATAGAAGGAAATATTAGAAAAGTATATTATAGTACGTGGAATAAAATTGTTAATCAAGAAATAAATTTTGAAAAAAGAGTTAAAAGGCCACCGGATAATTTAATCAATACTATGATATCATTTATTAATTCTTTAATATATACAACATGTTTAGCTGAAATATATAAGACTCAGCTTAATCCAACAATAAGTTATCTTCATGTTCCAGGGGAAAGAAGATTTTCTTTATGCCTAGATCTAGCAGAAATTTTTAAGCCTGTCCTTGGAGATAGATTGATATTTTCTCTATTAAATAAAAATATTATAACTGAAAAAGATTTTGAAGAAGAATCTAATTTTTACTATATTAAAGAAAAAGGAAGAAAGAAAATACTTCAGGCATATGATGAAAGACTTAAGATGACAATAAAACACAAAACGTTAAATAGAAATGTGAGCTATAGACATTTGATAAAATTAGAATGCTATAAGATAATAAAGCATCTGATGGAAGATCAAGAATATATACCTTTTGAAATGTGGTGGTAATTATGTATGTAATATTAGTTTATGATATAAAATTAGATGAAAAGGGAGCAAAAGTTTTAAGAAATGTTTTTAAAATATGTAAAAAATATCTTACTCATATTCAAAATTCTACCTTTGAAGGAGAATTAACAAAACCTTTACTTGAAAAATTAAGACTTGAATTAAAAGGATATATAAGAGAAGATAGAGATTCTCTTTTAGTTTTTGAAAGTCGTCATGAAAGATTTTTAAAGAAACATTTCTGGGGAATGAAGGATGATAAAACTTCTAATTTCTTTTAAATTCAAAAACTGTCGACCTCCGGTAAGGAAGATTTACCTATAGATCGACAGTTTTTCATAAAGTTAATAAAATAAAAAATTTATAGAAAAACTGAAGAGGCAAATAAGAAAAACTTATAGTAAAATTAATAAAAAATTAGGGGGTCGACAGAAATGGCTTTCTTATGCTATAATTTTAGGGAGGTTACAAGGGTACCTAATTTAATCTAACCAATGTGGAATGTAAATATGATAAACCATTTGATAATCTCAAAGTGTAGGTCAATTTAATCTAACCAATGTGGAATGTAAATGATTCAGGACCATAGTTCCATTTAGAATTAATTGAGATTTTAATCTAACCAATGTGGAATGTAAATTTTTCTTTTAGTTCATTTATTTTTTCTAATGAACTTACAATTTTAATCTAACCAATGTGGAATGTAAATTCTTTCTTCTGTGACTTTCTTTTCCACTTCCCCAGTATTTTAATCTAACCAATGTGGAATGTAAATATATATTTCTATATCTATAGAATATAATTCTTTAAATTTTAATCTAACCAATGTGGAATGTAAATGTTTCTGTATCAAATGCTATATAATCTTTCATTTGTTCAATTTAATCTAACCAATGTGGAATGTAAATCTTTGAGTTTTTATGTTACACAACTTCTTTAAATTATTTTAATCTAACCAATGTGGAATGTAAATTTTTCTAATAAATTTTCTATTCTTTTCATTCTAAATCCATTTTAATCTAACCAATGTGGAATGTAAATGGCTATAAAATATTTAACCAATAAAAATATAACCTATGATTTTAATCTAACCAATGTGGAATATAAAAAGGCAAGTTTTTAAGCTTGCCTTTTTAATATGAATTTAATTTTGAATTTTTGAAATTTTATGGTATATTTAAGTGTAAGTTTTTGATAAATGAGCATTTAAAAACAGATGTTATATAAAAAATTTAAAAAAGATTAATTTTCTTTTTTAAAAAACTTTTAAATTTTGATAATCAAAAAATAAGAGAATCAAGAAAGGTTGAGCATGAAAGATAAAAAAATATATAGTTATCATACTTTTATGTTTCCATTTAGTATAGAATTCGATACTGATAAAAGTAGTGATGATTTTTTAAGTAGAATACATAATTTAATTAAAGATGAAAACTGGAAGTATGAGGAATTTAAAGTAAATGGTTTTAATGGCGAAATTCCAAATTATAATGAATGGGTATATTTTTATAAACCTGTTCAAAAATTATTATATAATCAAAAAAATCTTAAAGATTTAACTAAAAAAGAATTGAAGGAAAAATTAAAAAATGAATTAAGTTTATATTATTCTTATGAAGGTTTTGATGAAAATAAAGAAAATATTTATACTATACTTATTAGAAAAAAAGATAAAAAATTAAAAATAGATAGTTTAAAAATATATAATTTAAAAATTGTAGGAATATCTCTTAGAATATTTAGAACTGGTGTTGGAATATTATCTTTTAATTTAGAAAATTATAACTATAGTGACTTAAAAGATATAAATTTGATTAATGATTATGGGAGAAGAATTTATCCTCAGTATATAAGTGAATCTGAAGATTGTAGAGAAAAAATTTCTTTAGAAAAAGTCAAAAATAGTTTTTTAGCAGATAAAATTAAAATTAAGGTTGATAAAAAAAATAGAGAGTATTCGGAAAATTTTGAATCATGGGACTATAAAAATAAAAAAATATCAAAAGTTATATTGGATATTTTAGGAAAAAAATTTCAATTGAAAAAAGAAAAAAAAGATAATGAAAGTATTGAAATAGAAACAATTATAGATGATAGAATGTTTACTATTTGTTGGACAGGAAATAATTATTATTCAAAAGAATTTTCGACTATAAGAAATAACGACTATAGTTACTGTAACAATCAAGAATGGGAACAATATATTTTTATAGATGGAAATGGCAGTACATGTCAAAGTAAAAATATGTTGAAAGAACTTTTGAAGAAGAGTACTTATGAAAGATGGATAGATTACGGGACACTTTATGGAATTAGTAGATATTCATTTGTTTTATTAACATCTGATTATGAAACTTTAAAAGAAAATCATGCATTATATTTGACAGAGCACATTAGAACTATGTATTATCAATTAAATGTAATTTGTTTAATGCAAAGAGCAACTATCCTTAATTTTAAAAAGAGAATATCAGAATTTTTAGAAGATAATGGAAGAGATTATAAAAAAATTCAGATAATTCAAAAAGATTATTTGAAATTTGTAAATGCTATGTGTTTTAGAGAAATTACAGCTCAAGAACAAGGAATAGAGTTATATAATATGTCAAAAGAAATTATGGAAATAGATCAATCTCTAAGAGAGCTAGAAAGCGAAATATCAGAATTAAATAATTTTTATGCTTTGAAAAAATCAGAAGAAGATAACGAAAGAGAAAGAAAAAAATCAGAAGAAGAAAAAAGGAAAGAAAAAAGAATTAATTATTTAACAGTAATTGGTGGATCATTAGTCTTGCCTAGTTTTTCTATAGGAATAATTAGTTTAGACAAATATAAGAACATATTAAATATTTATCCGTTTAGTATTTTTAACGGGTTATTAGGAGGAATTCTTTTTATAATAATTCCACTTTTATTTTATCTTATATTTATTAACAATTATATAAGCAAAGATCTTGAAAAAAAAGAAGTTGAAAAAGTTTCAATGTTTACTTTTATATTTATAGTGATTATTTATTTAATTATAGTAGCATAAAAAGGAGGCAAGAATTGGCAAAGTTAGAAGTTACATTAAAGCAGCACACACCGTTAATTCATTTTGAAAGTGATATTGAAGGAGCAACGCTTAGAGCAACAGAATTAAAATCTAAGTTAGATAAGTTTTTAATAGAACATTTTCAAAAGGAAAGTATTGATTATAGTAATTATTTAATAAAAGGACAAAAGAAATCTTTTAATTATAAGGTGAAAATTAAAAATGTGAAAAATTATGATAAAGAAGATATAGAAAAAAATAAAATTAAAAATGGAAAAATTGAATATAAAAGAAGTGGACAGCCTAAAAAAATAAATTTTCCACTATTTTTTGCAAATCTTGGAGAAGAAAATAAAGATAAGTTTTTTTCTTATTGCGACAATTTAGAGGTGGAATTTTTTTCATTTAAAAAAGAAGTTATAGAAAAAATAAGAGATCTTTTACCAGAATTTTTATTTTTAAATAATTTTGGAACAAGACAAAGTAAAGGCTTTGGAAGCTTTTTTATAAATGATGAATTAATTTATAAATTAAATCAAGAAAATAAAAAATATGAAGAAAATGTAATGAAAAAATTAAAAGAATCTTATCCCTATTTTGAAGTGAAAACCGATAAAGAAGGTATTGAAGTTTATAAAAATTATAAAAAATTATTTTATAAAATAGAATTGTTTTATAAATCTTTAAGAAGTGGAATCAATCAAGTTAAAAATGGTGAAAGTGTTTTTTATTTTAAATCTTTAATATTTTTGTATGCAAAAGATAAAAATATACAGTGGGATAAAAAAAGTATAAAAGAGGCATATTTTTCTAAAAATTTAAAAAAAGAACAAACTAAGCATAAAGGAAATAAAGAATTAGAAAAATATTTGATCAAAGATTTATTGGGACTATCAAAAGAAGAAAGTTGGATGACATATAATGGTAACATAACTAAAGAGAACAATTGTAGTGACAAAAAAAAATCTATTGATAGATTTCAGTCTCCAATTTTTTTTAAGCCTATTAGGGCAAAAAATGAAAATAAATTTCAAGTATTCTTTAAAGGAAATAATAATTCTCAAATTTTGGACAAAGAATTTATTATAAAAAATAATGGAGTTGGAAATTTGAAGTTATCTACACCTAAAAAATTTGATATTAATGATTTTTTTAAATGTATTTTTGAAAAAAATATATTTGATGAAGGTGAAGATAAATATGTTGAAAAAAAATTTCAAAATAGATCAGAATTTAAAGAACTGAGAGAAATATATGAAAAAATAAGAAATAAAAAGTATAAAAGATTGGGTGATAAATAATGACTAAATATATAGGGGCAACAATAGGTCCAATTTTTGCTACATTGATGGAAGCTAAAACAACAAAAGAGATGTGGGGATCAAGTTATTTATTTTCTTATATTATGAAAAAAATAATAGAAGAGATAAAAGAAAAAGAATTTTTGATTCCATATAAAGGGACTGAATATTTAAAAAAAGAAAATCAAGCAGGATTATATCATGACAGATTTATAATAAAATTAAATAGTGAAGAAGATTTTGATGATATTATAAAAGCTAAAGAAAAAATATTTGAAAATTTAGCCGAAGCTATTAGTGAAGAAAATATTGTAGAATATTTAAATAAGTATATTAAATTTAATATAGTAGAAGTAGATGTTAAGGAAGATGAAAATCCAATATTTAAAGTTTCTAACTATTTAGATGTTTTAGAACTACAACCTCAATTGTGTACAAATAAATTAAAACAAGATTATATAATGAACTATTTTAATGAAAAAGAAAATAATATATTTACTGAAGATGCTTTTGGTGAAGAAAAAGATAAATTTAAAATTAAAAGCCTTCCTGAAATAGCTATAAAAGCCATTTTAGATAATGAAAATATTAAATTAGAAGAAAAAAACAAGATAGAAAAAAA
Organism: Fusobacterium sp. JB019; assembly: GCA_030673965.1. Classification (NCBI taxonomy): domain Bacteria; kingdom Fusobacteriati; phylum Fusobacteriota; class Fusobacteriia; order Fusobacteriales; family Fusobacteriaceae; genus Fusobacterium; species Fusobacterium sp. JB019. The sequence continues at coordinate 202,427 of JAUTCN010000002.1, forward strand.
CTTTGAAAATCATGTAGAAAATGATGACGACGAAGCATATAAAATTTTAAGTAAATATAAAGATATATTTAGAAAACATCATAAATATTATGCAACAATTAGATGTGATGGTGATAATATTGGAAAAATAATTAGAACTATTTCAAAAAATAAATATCAAGATTTTTCAGAAAATTTATTTAAGTTTTCTGAAAACAATGTAAAGTTAATCAATACTTATGGAGGATTAACTATATATGCTGGAGGGGATGATTTATTATTGTTTGCTCCAATTATTAATGGTGAAAAAAATATATTTACTTTAATTGAAGAAATATCAGATAATTTTCAAAAAACTATAAAACGTGAATATGATGAAATTTTAAAAGAAGAAGAAAGACCTACTTTATCTTTTGGTGTAGACATAAGATACTATAAAGATTCAATGTCTAAATCAATTTCTGAATCAGCTAATATGTTATTTGTAAAAGCTAAAAAATATGAAGGAAAATATAAAGAAAGTAATGCCAAAAAAAAAGAAAATGAAAAAAAAGATTATGAGAAAAATGCAATAGGAATTAAAGTAAATAAACATAGCGGAAGTGAAATTGAATTTGTAGTAAGCAAAGAAAAAGGGTCTTTTTATACAGAATTAAAAAATATGTTAAATATAAATTATGAAAATAACCTTTTAAAAAGTATGATATATACATTAGAAGAACAAATTATACTTTTGGAACAAATTATAAATAATGAAGAAAAAATAGAGGAATTTTTTAATAATAAATTTAAAAAAGAATGTCATGAAAATTTGGATAAGATTAAAGATTTATTTAAAACATGCAAAAAAGATGAAGATATAAAAACTAGTATAAATATTTTGAAATTTATGGCATTTTTAAGTGAGAAAGGAGGAGAAGAATAGTGAAATATTTAGTTAGATTAAAACCTTTAGATTCATTTTTCTTTTCTGGCAAAAATACTTTTAGATTTAGAAATGGAGAAAAAAGAAAAGAAGCAAACCACTATATTGAATCTGAATATTATCCTCAGCAAACGACTTTATTAGGAGTAATAAGAAAGGAACTTCTTATAAAAAAAGGATGGTTTAGAGAAAATAGGAATGATTATGCAAAAGATATTAGAGATAAAAAATTAAATTCATCTAAATTATATAGCTTAGTTGGAAAAGGAAGTTTTAATGCTAAAGGAAAAAATGATTTTGGTGTAATAAAAAACATATCTCCTTTATTTTTATATAATGATGGGAAATTATATAAAGAAAATTCATTAAAGGAACAATTAGGGAAGAAAAAATATGATAATTTTAAAGATAAAAATATAAAATTTAAAGTTAGTGATAAAACTGCTAGAGTTTACTTAGGAAACCAAAAAAAAGAAGGAACTTTTTTATTAGAAGAATATGACCAAAAAGAAGAAGGAGTAAAAGAAGTAGTTTCTATAAAAAATTCAGGTGAAAAAATAAAATTATCAACTATCTTTAAAGATGATTTAAGAGTAGGAATAGATGTAAATAAGAAAGAAGCTTTTTATAAACAAAAATTTTTAAGATTAGAAAAAAACTGGGAATTTTCTTTTATATTAGATTTGTCAGAAGAAATTTTTGATAGCAATTATGAAAACATAGTTTATATAGGAGCTGAAAGTAAACCTTTTAAAATGAGCATAGAAAAGACAGAAGAATCTTTAAATGATTTCTTGCCTGATAAGGGAGAAATAGAATTATTAAGTGATAGCATAATAAAACAAGAAGATTATAATACAATAGTTGAAAATTCATATTTTATTTTAGGTGAATTTAAATATTTCAAAAATTTTAGAGTGGAAGATGGAAAATATCAAAAATCTAATCCTATGTTGATATTAAAAAAAGGTTCAATTATTTTCTATAAAAAAGATAAAAGTAAAATTATAAAGGAAAAATTAGAAAATAAAGAATATAAAAAAATAGGATATAACTATATTATAGGGGGAGAGGAATAATGAGTACTGAAATGAATAGAGATTTATATATAATAGAATGTGTAACAAATTTACATGTGGGTAGTGGCGATAATGATTTTGGACTTATAGATAATAGAGTACAAAGAGATGTAATAACTGGTTATCCTACTATTAATGCTTCTAGTTTAAAAGGAGCTTTTGCAAGTCACTTTAATAATGAAAAAGATAAAAAAAGAACAAAAGAAGGGGAAGCTATATTTGGAAGAGGGAATGATACTAAAAAAGATGAAGATAAAAACTTTATAGGTCAAGGAAAATATAAATTTTTTCCAGCTAACTTACTTGCAATCCCTGTAAGAAGTTCAAGTAGACCTTACTATCTAGTTACTTCAGATCAAATTATAGAAGATTATAATGAAATACATACTTTATTTAAAGGTGAAGAGTCTAATTTAAAATCAAATAAAGATAATAAAAAAGAAAATTTAGATTTAGAGGGTGAAGAAGTAAAAGCAGAGAAAATAAATTTTAGAGAGAAAGATATATATGTAATAGAAGATAAAGAATTTTCTAAGATTGTTGAAAATCTACCTGTAATAGCTAGAAATCATCTTGATAATGGAGAAAGCAAAAACTTATGGTATGAAGAAATAGTTCCAAGAAAATCAATTTTTTACTTTGGTATTGACAAAGGAGTAGCTGAGGAAGGAACAAAATATGAGGAAGATTTTAATAACGAAATATTATTTGAATATAAAGACAGTGAAGGAAATAAAAAAGGGGAGAAAAATATAATCCATATAGGGGGAAATGTAACTGTAGGATTTGGAGCTTGTAAAATAATGAAATTAGGTGATATTAATGATTAATAAAAAGAAAGTAGAAGAATATATACCTAAGGTAATAAAATTAATAGAAGAAGAATTTAAAGATAGTAATAAAGGATTGCCGAAAGAATTAACAGGATATATAACAAGTTTTGGAGCAGCAATAATTCAAAGTGGTTTGATACCTGCTGTAGCTTTTTATGAAAGAGAAGAGTCAAATGGTAGTGATGAAACATCTAAAAATAGAAAAAAATTAATGAGAATAATAGGGAAATTATTATATGAAGATTTCAAACAAGATAATTTGTTATTAGAAAAATTAATTGATGAGCATAACAAAATAAAAAAAGATGATATAATTAATGCTTCAGTAGCTATAAAATTAGTGATAAGATTATATAAAAAACTTGATGAAACAGGTGATATTAATGAATGATATCAAGGAATATAAAGGAAATATTGGTTACCTTTTTTATAAAAAAATGTATAATGAACTTTCTGAAAAAGGACAAGTAAAAAATGATTTTTGGAAAGAATTAAATAAATTAAGAAAAGAAAAAGATAATAAAGAAAAAGTAAAAAAAGAAATTAAAGATATTTTAAATCCCACAAGGAAACCTAATGAAGATTTTTTTGTTGTTAAAACAAATGAAATCAAAAATTATAAAGTCAAGAATTCAGAAATCATAGAGTTAGGAAATAGCTCTTTAAAATTAAAGACTACTTATCCTGGACTTTTACTTGGAAGTGGCTACTCTCATGACACAGGATTAGAGGGAGATTTTAAATTAGGATTTTATTTTGACTATACTACAGGACTTCCAATTATACCAGGATCATCTATAAAGGGAGTATTAAGAAGTGTATTTAAACATGAAGATTATATAAAAGATTTATTAATAAATAAAGAAAATCTAGATATAAAAAAATTAGAACAAGAAATATTTGATTATAGAGATATTTTTTATGATGCTGAAATAGAAACTGAAGATAAAAAAATATTTGGTGAAGATTACTTGTGTCCTCATGGGGAAAATCCTTTAAAAAATCCGACACCTCTAAAATTTTTAAAAGTGTTGCCAGGGATAACTTTTAAATTTCAATTTGAATTAAAAAATGGTTTAATAACAGCAGAAGAAAAGAATGAATTATTTAGAAAAATTTTATTAGATATAGGAGTTGGGGCTAAAACAAATGTTAGTTATGGTCAATTTGATAGAAAGGCTTCAGATGAAGAAAAAGAAAAAGAGAAAAAATTAAAAGAAGAAGCTGATAAAAAAAAGCAAGAGGAAGCAGCAAAAAAAAAGCAAGAAGAAATAAAAAAATTATCACAACCTGATCAAGATATATATTACTTGAATTTAGAAGAATTTAGAGATGAAAATAAATTAAAAGGTATTCTTGATAGATTAAAAGATTATAATTCAGAAGATAAAAAAAGAGTAGCGTTTTCACTAAAAGAAAAATATAAATCTTTAGGAAAATGGGATGGAAAACAAAGTAAAAAACAAACTGAAAAAAAGAATTTAATTGAGTCTATATTGAAGGAGGAATAAAATGGCAAAATCTTCACCACAAACAAATTATTTTATGAAGGCTTTGACCTTAAATAAATATTATGAAAAATTACTAATTATAGCAATGGTTTTGTCTTTAATTTTTATTTATATAGGAGAAAATAAGCTATTAATACTTTTAAGTATTCTAAGTATTGTTGGTTTTATAGCTTTAGAACACGTAATTTCTAATTATCAGGCAAAAGCTGAAACAATTAGAAGAAAAGATTTTATAGATAATGCTTTTGGAACAAAATTATTAAATGAAAATTCAGAAGGATATTATGATAATGAAGAAATAGAAAAAGGTCTTTATAAAGCATTATTAAATTTATTTGAAAATTCTTTATTTTCTAAAGAAATTTCAGAAAAAATGCTAGAACAAAAGTTAAAAAAATCGATAATACCAGCCTTAATATTAATGATTTCAGCTGTATATGGATTTTTAGGAAATCAATTAATGATTCCAATTTTACAATTATTTTTATCAAAAGAGTTTTTATGTAAAAATATAAAATTAAATAATTATAATAAAAAGGTAGAAAATATATATAATAATATTGCTACTTTATGTGACACAGCTAAATTAAACAGCAAAAATATTTTAAAATATGAACCACATATCTTAAATATTTGGATAGAATATGAAGCTAATATATCTAATTCTAAATTATTTTTAGATGGGAAAATATATAATGAATTAAATCCTAGTTTAACTAAAAAGTGGGAAAAAATAAAAACAGACTATAAATTTAATTAGTTTCAAAAACTGTCGACCTCCGGTAAGGCAAATTTACCTATAGATCGACAGTTTTTCATAAAATTAACAAAATAAATATTTTACATAAAAATTGAAGAAGTAAATAAGAAAAACTTATAGTAAAAATTATAAAAATTTAGGGGGTCGACAGAAACGGCTTTCTTATGCTATAATTTTAGGGAGGTTACAAGGGTACCTAATTTAATCTAACCAGTGTGGAATGTAAATTAAGGACAAAAAGGTTGACGGGGCATATTATGGAGTATCAATTTAATCTAACCAGTGTGGAATGTAAATTCTTTCACAACTTCAACTTCATTTTTTTCAGCTGCTTTAGAATTTAATCTAACCAGTGTGGAATGTAAATGATATTTACAGTAAATATGTAACAACTTCAGCTAAAAATTTAATCTAACCAGTGTGGAATGTAAATCTGTTTATTCTGAACTTATCTATAAGCCCATAATTTAACAATTTAATCTAACCAGTGTGGAATGTAAATTTTTTTCAACTTCAATTTCATATGATCCTTCAGGAACTTCAATTTAATCTAACCAGTGTGGAATGTAAATAACTTATCAAATTGACCGTCAAGATCTGTATTTTCCAAATTTAATCTAACCAGTGTGGAATGTAAATACATTAGGCATTGTTAGTGTGAATTTTATAAACATAATTTAATCTAACCACTATGGAATGTAAATTCTGGCATAGTATATTGAGGTGGCACGTAAGGTTTTTCATTTTAATCTAACCACTATGGAATGTAAATATGGGTGATGGAAAAACAGAGTTTGTAATACCATAAAAATTTAATCTAACCAATGTGGAATACAATGTAATAAGGAATAGAGTTTTTGCTCTATTCCTTTTTTCTATTTCTTTTAAATTTTAGATTTTTTTTACTTCTTTTAAATATATATGTAGTATACTTAAATTAATGTAATTATTTTTTTAAATAATGAGTAAACTTTTACAGAACATCCGTGTATTATTAACAAGCGTAAAAATATATAGAGGAATATATTATATGTCTGAAAAAATTAAATTTAAAATTAAAGCTTGAAAGATGCTTGTCCTTGAAAATAAAAGAGTTTTGAAATAAAAAAAGTGTGGGTAATTAGTCTAAATACTTGACTTAAAATCAATCCATATAAAAAATAATGCCTAATTATAATTGACATTAGAGCAAAATAAGTGTATAATTTTTTAAACATTGTAGAAAATAATATTTGTTAGTGACTGCAGTGCTAAAAAAATAAACAAAATTAAAGGGAGGGTGTTTTTATGAAGAAAATATTAGTAACTTTGTTATTATCGCTTATGTCTATTGTTTCTTTTGCTGAAGCTAAATTTCATGTTGGAATAGTTTCAGGAACAGTTTCACAGTCAGAGGATGCATTAAGAGGTGCAGAAGCGGTTATTGAAAAATATGGTGATTCTAAAAATGGAGGTATGATAACTCATATAACTTATCCAGATAATTTCATGCAAGAAATGGAAACAACAATTTCTCAAATAACAGCATTAGCTTCAGATCCTAAAATGAAAGCTATAGTTGTAACAGAAGCAATTCCAGGAACTGTTGAGGCTTTTAGAAGAGTAAGAGCAAAAAGACCAGATATATTATTATTTGATAACTCAACTCATGAAGATCCAGAAATGGTATCAGAAGTAGCGGACTTATCTTTATATCCTGATGCAGTTGCAAGAGGATATTTAATAGTAAAAGCTGCTAAAGAAATGGGAGCAGATAAATTTGCACATATTTCATTCCCTAGACATTTAAGTTATGAAATGTTATCTAGAAGAAGAAATATAATGAAAGAAACAGCTAAAGATTTAGGAATGGAATTTATTGATATTTCAGCACCTGATCCTGTAAGTGATGTTGGAGTAGCTGGAGCTCAACAATATATATTAGAGCAAGTTCCTAACTGGTTAAATAAATATGGTAAGAAAACAGCATTCTTTGCAACAAATGATGCTCATACAGAACCATTATTAAAAAGAATAGCTGAAGAGGGTGGATATTTTGTAGAAGCAGATATGCCTTCTCCAACAATGGGATATCCTGGAGCATTAGGAATAAAATTTGATGATTCTGAAAAAGGAAACTGGCCTAAGATTTTAGATAAAGTTGAAAAAACTGTTCTTGCAAAAGGAGCAGCAGGAAGAATGGGTACATGGGCTTATTCATATAACTTCTCTTGTGCAGTAGCTTTAGTTGATCATGCAGTAAATGTAATAGAAGGAAAATCTGAGCTTTTAGACTTTGATTCTATCATGGAAACTTTAGGTGCAGCAACTCCAGGTGCTGGATGGAATGGAAGTTACTTAACAGATAGTGACGATATAGAAAAAGAAAACTTTTTATTAATATATCAAGATACTTATGTTTTTGGAAAAGGATATCTAGGAATGACAGATGTTGAAGTTCCTGAAAAATATTTTGGTGTAAAATAAAATTTTAATAAAATAAAGAATAATGACAAATGTGCAAAGGTACATTTGTCATTATTTCTATTATTAGATATTGATAAAAAAGTTTTTAGAATTAGAAAGGGGTAACCTTATGGAAGAAAAATTATTGGAAATAAAGAATTTATCTAAATCTTTTGGTGAAAATACAGTTTTAAAAGATATAAATTTTAATATAAAAGAGGGAGAAATAATAGGGCTTGTTGGAGAAAATGGAGCTGGAAAATCAACATTAATGAAAATAATCTTCGGTATGTCTGTTATAAAAGATACAGGAGGATATAAAGGGGAAATAAAAGTAAATGGAAAAGTTGTTAATTTTAGTAATCCTTTTGAAGCCTTAGAAGAAGGGATTGGAATGGTTCACCAAGAATTTTCTTTGATCCCTGGATTCAAAGCTAGTGAAAATATAGTTTTAAATAGAGAAAGCACAAAAAAAAGTTTTTTAGAGAATTTTTTTGGAGAAGGTGTAACAAGACTAGATGTTGACGCAAATACAAATAGATCAGAAAAAGCAATCGATAAATTAGGATTAAAGATTAATAGTGAAGAAGTTATAACAAATATGCCTGTAGCTCATATGCAATTTATAGAGATAGCTAGAGAAATAGAAAGAGAAAAAACAAAACTGCTAATACTAGATGAACCAACAGCAGTATTAACAGAAAAAGAATCTGAAATCTTAATAGAAACTATAAAAAAATTGTCTAAAAAAGGGATTTCTATTATTTTTATAACTCATAGATTAGATGAAATAATTGAAGCATGTGATAAAGTTGTAGTTTTAAGAGATGGTTTAATGATAAAATCAATTCCAACAAGTGAGACTAATGTTGAAGAGATAACTCAATGGATGATTGGAAGAAAAGTAGAATCAAATAAAGAAAAAACTAGTGATAAAGAAATAGATGAAGAAAATATTATTTTAGAATTGAAAAATTTTAATGTTGATATGCCAGGAGAAAGAGTTAAAAATTTAAACTTGAAAGTTAGAAAAGGAGAAATTTTAGGACTAGCAGGAATGGCAGGACAAGGGAAAATTGGTATAGCAAATGGAGTTATGGGATTATATTTATCTAGCGGAGAAGTAAAATTTAAAGGAGAAGATATAAAAACTAATCTTCCAGCAGAACCTCTTAAAAAAGGAATGTTTTTTGTATCGGAAGACAGAAAAGGTGTGGGATTAATTCTTGATGAATCAATATCAATGAACATAGCTTATCCTTCAATCCAAATAAAAAAACAATTTTTAAAATCATTTGGAAAAGTTTTTAATTATAGAGATATAAAAGAAATAACAAATAATGCCAATGATTATATTAAAAAATTAAAAATAAAATGTATGGACAGTGAGCAAAGAGTAGCAGAACTTAGTGGTGGAAATCAACAAAAAGTATGTTTAGCTAAAGCGTTTACAATGGATCCAGAATTAATGTTTGTTTCAGAACCAACAAGAGGGATTGATGTAGGAGCAAAAAAATTAGTATTAGATATTCTAGAAAAATATAACAAAGAAAATAAAACAACAATCATAATTACTTCATCTGAAGTTGAAGAATTAAGAATGATTTGTGATAGAATAGCTGTAGTAAATGAGGGTAAGGTCGCCGCAATATTACCTGCAACAGCTGATATTATTGAAATTGGAAAACATATGGTTGGTGTAGGGGGTGATAAATAATGAATGTTAAAGCTCATATTAATAAATTAGGGTGGCCAAGGATAATTATAGGATTATTTTTAGCTTCAATGTATATAAGTTGTCCTTTTCTAGGATTAGATTTGAAAGCAGCATTGAACGATACATTTATTAGATTTGGAATGAACGCTGTTCTAGTATTATCTTTAGTTCCAATGATACAGGCAGGAACAGGTTTAAATTTTGGAATGCCTCTTGGAGTTGAAGCAGGATTATTAGGAGCAACAATAAGTATTGAACTAGGAGCTAAAGGATTTAATGGTTTCTTAGTAGCAATTCTATTTGCAATAATTTTCGGTATTATTTTTGGATGGATATATGGTCTTATCCTAAATAAAGCTAAAGGCGGAGAAATGATGATAGCAACATATGTTGGATTTTCATCAGTAGCTTTAATGTGTATAATGTGGTTAATTTTACCTTTTAAAAGCCAAGATATGATATGGGCTTATGGGGGATCAGGATTAAGAACAACAATAAGTGTAGAAAATTATTGGTACAGAATTTTAGAGAAAGTATTGAATTTAAAAAATATTAATTTTCCAATAGGAGAAGTTATTATTTTTATTATCTTTGCTTTTATTATAAGTATGTTTTTTAAAACAAAGTCAGGTTTAGCAATGAAAGCTGTTGGAACAAATGAAAAATTTGCAAAGGCTACAGGAATAAATATAGAAAAAGAAAGAATAAAATCAGTTGTACTTTCTAGTATGTTAGCAGCAATAGGAATAGTTATTTATCAACAAAGTTTTGGTTTTGTTCAATTATATTTAGCGCCATTCTATATGGCTTTTCCAGCTATAGCAGCAATATTAATCGGAGGAGCATCTGTAAAAAAAGCGACAATTTTAAATGTTGTAATTGGAACTTTTCTTTTTCAAGGAATTTTAACTATGACCCCAAGTGTTGTAAATGGAATCATAAAGACAGATATGTCTGAAACTATTAGGATTATAGTTTCTAATGGAATGATACTATATGCTCTTACAAGAAAGGGGGAGTTATAAAATGAAAAAGAATTTAATAAATAATATAGTTCCTATATTAATTTTAACTTTAATAGCGGTAGTTTTTCCTTTATCTGGTCTTAGAGTAATTCCTACTATTCAAGAAATAGTTTTAAGATTATCAAGAAATCTTTTTCTAGTTTTATCTTTGCTAATTCCTATAGTAGCAGGAATGGGATTAAATTTTGGAATAGTTTTAGGTGCCATGGCAGGACAGATAGCTTTAATATTTATAACAGATTGGCAGATAATTGGAATTCAAGGAATATTTTTAGCAACTATTATTTCAATTCCTTTCTCAGTTTTACTTGGAATTTTAGCAGGTAAAATATTAAATAAAGCTAAGGGAAGAGAAATGATAACCTCTATGATATTAGGGTTTTTTATAAATGGAGTTTATCAACTTGTAGTTCTTTATGGTATGGGAAATATAATTCACATAACAGATAAAAAATTATTATTATCTAGAGGTTACGGAGTAAGAAATGCAGTTGATTTAATAAATGTTAGAAGAGCCTTAGATTCTTTGATTAATTTAAAAATATATAATGTTGAAATTCCAATCTTCACATTATTAATAATAGTAGGATTAGGATTTTTCACAATATGGTTTAGAAAAACTAAATTAGGTCAAGATATGAGAGCTGTAGGACAAGACATGGAAGTTGCTAGAAGTTCAGGAATAAATGTACCAAAGACTAGAGTGCTTGCAATAGTAATATCAACTGTTTTAGCAGGATTTGGTCAAATAATATATTTACAAAATATAGGAACAATGAATACTTATAACAGTCATGAACAAATAGGAATGTTTTCTATAGCAGCTTTACTAGTAGGAGGAGCAAGTTCTTCAAAGGCTACAATATTCAATGCTATCAGTGGAGTTATCTTATTTCATATGCTATTTATTGTATCACCAAATGCAGGAAAAAATATAATGGGATCTGCAGAGATAGGAGAATATTTTAGAGTATTTATTTCTTATGGTATTGTTGCTTTAACACTAGTGTTACATCAATGGAGAAGAAAAAAAGAAAAAGAATATAAAAGAAAAAAAGAAATGGAAGCAATTATGAAAGGAGAATTAAATGAAAAAAGTATTTAATTGGATTTTCTTATTAATATTTGTACTAATATTGTCAGCGATATTTTTCTTTACTGGAAAACAACATAAGGTTTTATTAACAAATAAAGGAAAAGGAGAAAATGCTATAAAGACAAATGTTGTTTATAGTATAGATAATCTTAAAACTAAAAAGATAAGGTATGGAAAGAAAAGTGCTTACTATATAAAAGGTATTAATCATGTTATTGAAATTAGTTACAAAACTGAAGACAAAAAAGAAGTTAAAGTAGAAAAAGAATTTAAAGCTAAAATTTCTGCTATAGAGCAAATAGATATTCAAAAGATTATAAGAAATGAAAAAGATTGGATTACTTATAAGAAATCTAAATAAATAAGATATTAAAAATTCCTTCAGCATTAATGCTGAAGGAATTTATTTTTTAATTGTTTGTCTTAATTTTTTTCTAAAAACTTTTTTTCTTCTGGAGTTCTTAATAACCCAAATTGTATAGTTATACTAGTCATTATTATTAAAGCAAACATATAGAACATATATTTCATAACCTCTAAAGGAGATACTGTCTTTGCTAATCCTGTAACAATTAACATTCCTCCATCATAAGGTAATACTGATATAAAAGCACAAGCAAAAATATCTATTAAACTTGCTAATCTTTTTGGAGCAATACCATAATTTTTACCTATTTCCTTAGCTATTGGAGCTGAAATAATTATCGCAATAGTATTATTTACTAAAGCTGCAGATAAAATACCTGATAACAGTCCTATTCCATATTCTGCACCTTTACGATCTTTAATTCTAGAAGTTATTCCTTTAACCATCCAATCTACTCCACCATTTTCTTTCACAATTCCAAGAATACCAGAAACAAGAATAGCTACTATTGTAATACTAAACATATCTGACATTCCTCCACCTATAGCTGATATCCAGCCTAAAAAATCCACCGTTCCTTGCATTATTCCAATTATACCAGTCATTCCAATTCCTATAAATAGAACTCCAGCTACATTAAATCCTGAAAGAGCTGCTGCTAAAACAACAAAATATGGAATTATTCTTATTATATGAAATGGATATTCTCCTGTTAAATCTGCGCCACCACTAAATACACCGTATAAAATAGCTGCAATTATTGCTGCTGGTAATGCAATAAAGAAATTCATTTTAAATTTATCTTTCATTTCAGATCCAACCCCTTTAGCAGCAGAGATAGTTGTATCAGAAATCATTGATAAATTATCACCAAAATAAGCTCCACATATAACAGCTGCACAAGTAACTGGCAAATTAAGTTTTGCTGTTGTTGCTAATCCTATAGCTATAGGAGCCATTGCTGCAACTGTTCCCATAGAAGTTCCAATCGCTGTTGAAATTATAGCTGACATTATAAATATTCCTGGAACTAATGCAAATCCTGGTATAAAAGTTAAACCTAAATTTACTACTGATTGAACTCCTCCCATTGCTTTTGCTGCTCCTTGAAATCCACCTGCAAGCAAATAAATAAGACCTATTGTCATAACTCCTGGATTCCCAGAATTTTTAGCAAATATCTCTAACTTTTCTTCCATTGATTTAGATCTATTCATTACCATACCTACAACTACACCTGCAAGCAATGCAACATGTCTAGGAAATTTTTTAAATGCTCCTTCTGCTCCTATTGCTGTAAAAAATAATCCACTGCCTATATAAAGTACTAAAAATACTACTAACGGTAAAAATGATGACGCTCCATATTTTTTTTCAATTTTACTTTTCATAACGTGTCCCCCCTTTAATTTTTCTCCATTTTAATATTGCATTTTCTATTCTTTTCATTCCTTCTTCAACCATATATCTAGGACATGCAATATTCATTCGCTCATAGCCTTCTCCCTTTTCTCCAAACCAATAACCATCATCTAAAGCTATCTTTGCTTCTATTTGTAAAAATTTAGATAATTCTTCTTTAGTCATTCCTAAATTGCTAAAATCCAACCACATTAAATAAGTTCCTTCTGGTTTGTTGCATTTAACCTCTGGTATTTTTTCCTCTAAATAAGTAATTACATAATCCATATTACCGTTTAAATGTTCTATTAATTCTTCTAACCAATTTTCACACTTTGTATATCCTGTTTCAAAAGCTACTAAACTAAAAGGACTATTCCTTTTAATATCTAATATTCCTAATTCTCTATCAAAAGTAAGCCATTCTTCTTTATTAGGAAAAGTTACAAATGAAGCCTGAAGTCCCGCTATATTAAATGTTTTTGTTGGAGAAAAACAAGTTATTGTATTTTTTTCACATTCCTTATTAATAGAAGCCATTGGAATATGTTTATATCCAGGCATTATTAAATCTCTCCATATTTCATCTGCTATAATCCTTACATTATATTTTAAACATAAATTTGATATTTTTTCTAATTCCTCTCTTTTCCAAACTCTTCCAACAGGATTATGAGGAGAACAAAGTATAAATAATGTTACTTTTTCATCTGATAATTTTTTTTCTAAATCTTCAAAATTTATTGTATAATAATTATTCTCATCTTTAATTAAATCATTAATCACTAATTGTCTATTATTATCTTTAACTACGCTTGAAAAAGGATAATAAACTGGAGATTGAATCAATATTTTTTCATCCTCCTTTGTCATTAATCTAACTAATATAGATAAAGTTGGTACTACCCCTGGACTATTAATTAAAGTTTTAGGACTTATCTTATATTCAAATCTTTTATTAATCCAATTTGTTGCTGCTTCATAATAAGAGTCAGGTCTATAAACATAACCAAATATTCCTTGCTCTAATTTATCTTTCATAGCTTTAATAATTTCTGGAGCCGTTTTTAAATCCATGTCTGCAATCCACATTGGCCATAAATCATTAGAAATATATTTATTCCCCATTTCTTCCCATTTTGCTGCATGATTGTTACTTCTATCAATTTTACTATCAAAATAATGTTTCATTAAAATATTCTCCTTTCTATAATTTTATAGAGTATATACTATCCTGCAACAGATTGGCAACTAAAAAAAAACAAAAGGTTAACATTTGCTAAAAAACCAAATTTTTTAATATTTATAATGTATAAATTAATAGTTATTTTAATTTAGTTCTACATTTTTAACAATAAAAGTTCTGAAAAAGAACTTTATAGTTGTCATGTATTGCTTTCACCTAACATATAAAAAAAATATAATATGCATTAACAAAAAAATGAACAAAAATATCAAAAAAATAGGAATTCCCCTTGACAAAAAAGAGAGGATACAGTATAATTCATTATAGGCAAATGCAGACATACTGTCAGCATCCTTGAGACTTAGTTTATCACTAAGTCTCCTCCATTTATTTTACCCATTCAAAAATATTTAAATTTTAATAAAAAAATTCTTAATTAAAAAAATTAGGGATTTTTTTATTTGACTTTTCCACACCTATAGTGTATTATCTAACTATAACACTAGTGAGGAGGTTCTATGGAATATCATAATAACTTGCCAATATATGTGCAAATTAAAGATCTTATAAAAAAAGATATTGTTAAAAAGAAAATTTTGTTAGGGGAAAAACTTCCTTCAACAAGAGAAATGGCATTGAAACTTAAAGTTAATCCTAATACAATAGCTAGAGTATATAAAGAATTAGAGCAAGAAAAAATTACATTTACAAAAAGAGGACTAGGGACATTTATAACAGAGGAAGAAGTAATTTTAAATGAGCTAAAAAATATTATGGCAAACAAAATAATTGAAGATTTCTTTAATGGTATGTATGATTTAGGATACAGCAAAGAAGAAATACTAGAAATGTTAAAATAGGAGGCATTCATGTTACTTGAAATTAAGAGTTTAGAAAAAGGATTTTTCAAGAAAAAAGTTTTAGATGATTTTAATCTTGAAATAAAAAAAGGATATATTTATGGATTAGTTGGTCCAAATGGAAGCGGTAAATCGACTTTTATGAAAATTTTAGCTGGTTTAGTTCAAAAGACAAAGGGTGAAATTTATTTTAAAGGTGAAAAATATAATTTAAAAACAAGATATAATATTTCTTATCAACCAACAGAAGATTATTTTTATAAATGGATGAAGGTTGAAGATGCTATTAATTTTTATAAAGATTTTTATAGTGACTTTGATAAAGAAAAAGCACTTGGAATAACAGAAATGATGCAATTAGAATTTAATCAAAAAATATCTTCTTTAAGTACAGGGGAAAAGGTTAGATTAAAGGTAGCACTAGCTTTATCAAGAAATGTTCCTTTATATCTTTTGGATGAGCCTTTAAATGGGGTGGATCCAATTAGTAGAGAAAAAATAGTTGAGGTAATTTCTGGTGAGCTAAATCAGGATAAAACAATTATTATATCTAGTCATTTAATTAAAGAATTTGAAACTATTTTAGATAGAGTTTTATTTTTAAAGGATGGTAAAATTTTATTAAATGAAGATTGTGAAGAATTACGTTTTGAAAGAAATATGTCTATCAATGATTTATACAAAGAAATATACGATTAGGAGGATGTCATGTTTAATTTAATAAAATATGATTTTAAAAGTAAAAGCAAAGTATTATTAAGTCTTGGAGTCTTATTTATTATAGAAAATATTTATGTGATTTTAAAAAGTAAGGAAAATTTTCAAATGAATGAATTACTTTTTGTTAATATGATATTTATGGTTTTAATATTTATATCTTTTTCATTCTTTATGAATTTAATTTCATTTAGAAATCATCTTTCACCAAAGCCAGGGTATATGATATTTATGGCAAATGTTAGTAGAAAAAAATATATATTAACCAAGATATTTACATTTTTTATAGAAAGCTTTGTTATAGAAACATTTGCCATGGGACTATTTCTTATAGAACTAAAAATATTAAATATTGATTTAGAAGTTTTTTATCTTATTAGAAATATTCAAGGAGTTAATAATTCAGCCTTTTTCATACAGATATTTAAGATAATTTCTTATCTATCATTACAGTATTTGACATTAATTACTATATTTATGTTAGCTATAACAATTAGAAACTTTTTAATTAAAGATATAAAATTTAAAGGTTTAATAACTTTTATAATTGCAAATATACTATTCTTTTTAAGAGGTTATGTATATAGAATTTTAAATGTTGGATTTTATGGGAAGTTTAATATAGGAGATAATGTATTTAGTACAGTAAGTACTACTATGATTTTTACAGATATACTTTATTTAGTAATTATTGTTTACGCTCTTATCTATTTAATAGAAAGAAAATTAAGTATATAAACAACGTATTAGTAAAATTAATAAAAAAGAGAGATTTACACGTGTAAATCTCTCTTTTATTTTTTATAAATTATTTTAATTTTTATGCATTTTATTAAAGCATTCCCTACATAAAGCTATGTAAGAATCACTAGCTCCAACTTCTATTTCTTCTTTACTAGGAATTAATCTATATGATTTATTAGCATTTTTCCCACATTTACAACAAACAGCCTTTAGTTTTAAAATTTCATCAGCATATGGCATAAGCTTTTCAATGCTTTTAAAAGATTTATTATCAGAAGTTAAATCTAATCCTGCTACAGTAACTGAATATCCTTTTTTTTCTACTAAAGAGATTATTAATTGTGAAAACTCTTCTTGAAAAAATTGAAATTCATCAATATAGATATTTTTAATTTCATTATTTTCATTTAAAATAGAAATCATTTCATCTATCTTAGAGATAGAATAAGCTTTCTCTTGATCTTGAAGATGTGTTGAAACAACACTTTCTCCATATCTTTTATCTAAAGAATGATTAAAAAGTAGTGCTTTTCTTTTAGCGTACTTATTTCTTTGGTATCTTCTTAAAAGCTCAGTACTTTTACCAGAATACATCCCACCACAGATTATATTAAGCATATTTATGTCCTCCTAAATAATAATTAATCTCTAAGAGCAAGTGGCATTAAGATATATATATAATCTTCATTTTCAAACTCTTCCATTTTAAACATAGAAGATGAATTAGTTGCTTTTATAACAAGATTTTTAGATATATTATTTAAAAATTCTAATATAAATTTAATATTTAAAGAACCTTTAAAATCTTCTCCATCCTTTAACATATTAACCTTTTGAACTGTCTTCCCTCTTCCTGACTGAGATTCTATTTTTAACATTTTACCTTTGAAATCAAAGATAGCTCCATATTTTTTATCATAACTTGTTCTTGCAACAGTAAGAACTTTTTTTAAAGCACTTTTATATTCTGAAGTATTAAATTCAAGGAATTTATCAAAACTATCATAACCTAAAATTTGATTAAAATCAGGATAAGGTAATTCTATTATTCTAGTTGCATAGTAGTTGTTTTCCCATGTGAAAAGTAAGTATTTATCGCTGAATCCAACAGTTACTTCCTTATCAATATCCTTTAAAAGTTTCATAAGAGCATTTACACTTTCTAAAGGAATAGAAAACTCTTTATTCATAATAGCTTTTACTGTTTCTTTTAAATAAGTTAATCTATAAGAATCAGTTGATACAAATTCTGTTTTCTCTTGTGAAAAAATTACTCTTACACAGTTAAGAGCTAAATTGTCAGCAGTTTGATATGCTGAAAATTTAGTTTTTTCTAGTGCTTTAGAAAAATTATCTGAATTATATTTACAAACTTCAATAGGTAAATATTCTGTAATTTTTGGATATTCTTCTGTATCCATTGTAACAAATTCCGCTTGATGAACAAATAGTGAATTGTTATTAGAATAAATTTCAAGATCTTGGATCTCTAAAAGTTTTATATAATCTAACATAAGTTGAGGCTTAATGATTATAGTTCCCTCTTCTAATATTTCTCCTGGTACTCTTTTAATTAATGTAGACTCTAAGTTTGTCCCAGTAAGTATTATCTCTTCATTAGTAACTTCTATTTTTAATCCAACTATTATTGGTTTAATTGGATTTTCTTTCAATATTAGTAAAAAATCTGAAAGTACGCTTGCAAACTCTTCTCTGTTTACTTTAAATCTCATTTTCTGCCCCCTAAAATCTTTTTATACATATAAATTATACAGTATAATGACTAAATATTCTAGGAATTTTTTAATAATAATTAGAAAATATGTTATACTTATGTAACGCAGAAAATTACTAATCGGGGGAGGAATCTATGCTTGAAGAAAAAATTTATAACACTTTAGATAAATTAGGAGAAATAACCATTGAAGGAGAAGGGGTTACTAGAATTTCTTTTACCAAAGAGCATAAAAAGGCTAATAAGTTTATTGGTGATATAATGAAGGAAAATGGATTAGAAGTAAGGGAAGATAACGCTGGAAATATGATAGGTGAATATTTTTCAAAAAATAAAAATGCAAAAACTCTAGTTATTGGATCCCATGAAGATAGTGTTAAAAATGGTGGAAAGTATGATGGACCTCTAGGAATAATTTTACCTATAATTTCTTTTGGTGAATATTTAAAGGAAGAAAAAGAACTACCTTATAATGTAAAGATAATTTCTTTTGGTGATGAAGAGGGAATCAGATTTGCAATGCCTTTTATAAGCAGTTCTGTTATCGCTGGAACATTTGACCATAAAAATTTAAATAGAGTAGGAATATATAACAAAACATTAGGAGAAGCCTTAAAAGATTTTGGAGGAGATCCAACTAGATTAAATGAAGATAAGATAGATGATATTTCTGATTTTTTAGAAATACATATAGAGCAAGGACCAATTCTTTTTAATGAAAATATTTCTCTTGGAATAGTAAATGCAATTCAAGGATTTAAAAGATATGAAGTGAATATATTTGGAGAAGCAGGACATTCAGGAACAATTCCAATGGATATGAGATATGACGCTGGAGTTGGAGCTAGTGAAATAGTATACAAATTAAATGAACTAATTAGAAAGAAAGAAAAAATAGTAGCTACAGTTGGAAAAATGAAATTTTTACCTGGTTCAGAAAATGTTATCCCAAGCAAAGCAACTTTTTCAATAGATATTAGATCTTTATCAGAAGAGCTATTAGTTTCTTCTATGGAAGAAATAGAAAAGCTAATACAAGATGTTTGCAAAAAATTAGAATTAACATATAGCTTAAAGATAAAAACAGAAAACAAACCAACTCTTTGTAATGAAAATATAATTTCAAAATTAAAAGATTCATTTATAGAAAATGAATTGCATCCTAGAATTATTTCTAGTGGAGCAGGACATGACGCACAAGAAATGTCAAAGGTCACAAATATTGGAATGATATTTGTAAGATGTGAAAATGGGATCAGTCACAATCCAAAAGAAAGTGTTTCTTTAAGTGATATCAATGATTGTGTGAAGGTTCTTAAAAGCTTCTTTTGCAGGTATTTTAAATAATATATCAATCTGTTATTTTAAGGTTTACTTTTTAGTGAAATTTTAGTACAATATAGTGAAAAGACTTTAATAATTATAATATTTTAAGAGGTGAATATAAAAATGGACACGTATTCCTGGTGGAATAATAAAAAAAACTAATAAACCTTTATTACTTTTCATAATAGGGGTTTAGTATATTATGGAAGGTGAAATTAATGTTACAAGTTATTAAAACTAATGATGATTTTAAGTTGGATTATCTTTACTTTAGAGGCGAAGATAGTAATAAAGCAATAGATCCAACGATTTTAAAAGAAAAAAATACATGGATATCTTTAACAGATCCAGATGAAGAAGAAATTTTAGCATTACAGAATATATTAGAAATACCAGAAGAACATATTAAAGCAGCGCTAGATGAAGAAGAAAAATCTCGTTTGGAGATTGACGGAGATATATTATTACTTATTATAGATGTCCCTCTTCATAGTGAAGGAAATAAATGTTCCTTTACAACACTACCTCTAGGAATTATTTTATTAAAAGATAATATTGTTACTATATCAACAGAGAGATTTCCTCTTGTAGATGAATTTGTAAAAGGAAGAATTAAAGAATTTTTTACTTATAAGAAAACAAGATTTATACTTCAACTTCTTTTTAGAAATACATCTTATTATTTGTTCTACTTGAGACAGATAGGTCGTGTAAGTGATGTTGTTGAATCTACATTAAAGAAAAATATGCAAAATGAAGAATTATTATTACTTTTAGATTTAGAGAAGAGTTTGGTTTATTTTAAAACTTCATTAAAATCAAATGAGCTAGTTTTAGATAAAATCATGAGAATGCAATTTGTAAAAAAATATCCAGATGATATGGAACTCTTAGATGACGTAATTATCGATACTAAACAGGCCATAGAAATGGCAAATATTTATTCTAGTATCTTGAGTGGTACAAGAGATGCTTTTTCAACAATTATGTCAAATAACTTGAATAATGTAATGAAAAGACTAACATCAATCACAGTTGTTCTAGCGATACCTACTATCATATCAGGGATTTGGGGAATGAATGTTTCTGTTCCATTCGCAAGAAATAATTTTGGTTTTGGTTTAGTGATACTTTTATCAATTGCTATAAGTGGATTTATTGCATACTGGTTAAATAAAAACAAAATGTTATAAAGAATATAATAAAATATAAAATAATAGAAAAATCCTTGAGCTTTCGCTCAAGGATTTTTAATATATAATAGTTAATATGTTGGTGCCTAATTTCTCATTTTCACATTTTCCCAAACTTCATTTTGCATATCTAAAGTTTTACTTGTATCTCTTAAAAGAGCAGCGTCCTTTAAGGCTTCAATTGTAAAGATTGGATCTTCCTCAACTAATTTTCTTGCTGGGACATTTATACAAGGTAGCATTAAATAATCAGCTACTAATTTATAAACTTCAGGTCTATGAATATATTCAATAAACTTATATGCATTTTCTTTATTTGGGGCTGACTTTAAAATAACAAATGAATCTATGGAAAAACTTCCAGCATTTTCAGGTATGAAAAATTCTGTATGTTCTATTTGTTCATCTGAAAGTTCAAAATATATATTTTCCGCATAACCTTGTACTACTAAAAAATCTTCAGAAGCAAAGTTCTTTCCAAAGGAATCAGAATCAAATTTTGCTAGATTTTTTCTCCATTTAAAAAGTCTCTCTTCAGCTTTTTTAAAAGCTTCTTTGTCTGTAGTAGTTTGAGGATATCCCTCATAGGCAAGGGCAGCTATAATATTTTCTTTTAAATCATCTAAAAGAGTCATTCTTCCACGTAAACTTTCCATTTCATATATATCATAATTTCTAGGAAAATCTTTAACATATTTAGTGTTAACAGCTATTACCGTAGCGCTAATTGCGTAGGGAATAGCATATTCATTATTTTTATCAAAAGATCTTAATTTTTTCATCATATTATTATCTAAATTTTTAAAAGTAGATATTTTATTTTTATCGATCTTTTCAAGCATATTTTCTTTCATCATAATTTCCACATAATCAGGAGAAGGAAGGGCAATATCATATCCAGTTGCTCCAGACCTAAGTTTTGTAAACATCTCTTCATTTGTAGAATATATATCTTCAATTACTTTTATACCAGTTTCTTTTTCAAAATTATCAAAAACTTCAGGGGGAATATATTCAGCCCAAGAATATAAATGAACCACATTTTTATTAGATAGTTTTTTCTCTGTAGAATTTGTATTTTCATTAGAACCCATACAAGAAATAAGACCTAAAGATAAACTTCCTATTAAAAGTGATTTAGACAAATATTTTAATAAACCTTTTTTAAACATTATACCTCCTAAAATCAAAATTAAATTATCCTAAGAATCCTTTTATGATAATTTCTTCAGCTTCTTCTTCATTTATTCCTATTGTCATTAATTTAGTTAATTGATCAGATGCAATTCTTCCAACAGTAGCCTCATGGATAAGTTCTGCTTCAGAATGAATAGCAGAAATCCTAGGAGAAGAAGAAACTTTAGCATTTCCAGTTATGATAGAATCACATTGAATATGTCCTCTAGATTTATGTTTTCCGATTAACTCCATATTGAAGTTTTGAACAGAATTTCCTTGTGCAACAGAACGAGATATAATCTGTGCAGAAGAATCTTCTCCTTCTAAAGTAACAATTATATTAGATTCTGCTTTTTGTTCTCCATCAGTTAAAAGTCTTTCTGTAATTATTAATTTAGCATTTTTATGTAAAATAATTTCAGTATCTCTTATAGTAGAGTCTATTCCTTTGATTTGATCCATTTCTAATTCAATAACACTATTATCAAAAGCTTCTATGAAAGTTTTAGGATTCATAATTCTTTCTCCACTTCCATTTCCATCTCCATAATGTTTTTCAACATATTTCATTTTAGCATTTTCTCTAACGAAAAATTCATGAACACCACTATGTTCTGAGTTTTGTGTACCACAGCTATGAATTCCACATCCAGCTATAATAACAACATCAGAGTTAGCTCCAACTTCAAAAGTATTATAAACCATATCATTTAACCCTTCCTTAGAAAGAATTACAGGAATATGAACACTTTCATTTACTGTATTTGGTTTGATTATAATATCAATACCAGGTTTATCTGTTTTATTTATGATGTCTATATTAGCAGTAGTTTTTCTAGATTCACCACCACCATTTTTTCTTATATTATAAGCACCTGTAGGCACTTCGTGTAAGTCTGCGATTTTCTCTAAAAGTTCTTTATCAACATTATCTAACATATATAATCTCTCCTTTATAAGCTACAACATTTTTTGCACGAATCTTTTCCATGAGTCATGCTTTCTAAGAATTTTTTATTTGTTGTTCTCTCTATTACTTTTCCTTTATCTAGTACAATAATTTCGTCTGCAAGGGCCATAATACGTTCTTGGTGAGAAATTATAATGATACAAGTGTCTGTATTTTGATTTAATTCTTTAAAAGTTTCAGTCATTCTTTGGAAACTCCATAAATCTATTCCTGCTTCAGGCTCATCAAAAACAGCTACTTTTAAATCTCTAATTAGAACAGAAGCTATTTCAACTCTCTTTATTTCTCCACCAGAGAAACTTCCATCCATAGTTCTTTCAAGATAATCTTCAGGACAAAGTCCAACGTCTTTTAAAGCTTTATATATATTTTTCTCTCCCTCTCCCTTTGAAAGTTCAAGTAATTTTTTAACTTTTAAACCTTTGAATCTAGCTGGAGTTTGAAAAGCATATCCAATTCCTTTTTTACTTCTCTCTACAATGTTAAGATCAGTGATATCTTCACCGTTAAGAGCAATTTTTCCCTCTTCTCCTTGCTTAATTCCCATAATATATTTTGCTAATGTAGATTTTCCTCCACCATTTGGTCCTGTAATAACATATATTTTCTTTGGATCAAAAGATAAAGAAACATCATCTAATATTTTATTTTTTCCTAATTCATCATTCATAGTAAGATGAACGTTGTTTAATGACAAAACTGCCATGTTAATTCCTCCCTTTAGTTGTGTAATTTTGTAAGTTTTCCTTTATTTTCCCTAACATATTATTATACCAACTCTAATATTTACTTGTCAACGGGTCATTTTTAATTTTAATTGTCTAGTCTCTTCTTTGACTAAATTTTTAAAAGAAATTCCAAGAAGTCTGATTTTCGTGTTAGTGAAATCAATGCTTTCTAGAAGCTCGTCAACTAAGAACCTTAAAAATTCCTTATCTTTAGTTGGAATATTAATTGTCTTTGATTTACTGATAGTTTTCATATTATCATATCTTACTTTTATAGAAACAGTGTGAACAAGAAAATTCTTCTTTATAAGTCTATTAAAACTTTTATTATAAATATCATCTATATTTTTAGCTATTTCCTCTTCAGTTGATATGGGGAAAGAAAAGGTGGATTCATTTCCTATTGAATGAGTAGGTCTATTATATTTAACCTCTCTATGATCAATGCCTCTAGCGGATAAATATAGAAGTTGTCCTCTAGATTGGCCATATTTTGTTATAAGTTCATTATATGTATATTTTAAAATATCTTCTACTTTATAAATATTATCTTTATTCAAAAGCTTTTCAAATTTCTTTCCAACTCCTTGTATCTTTCTAATTGATTTATCTTTCATGTAATTAATGAAATCTTCTTCATTTTTAAAGACGTATTGCCCTCCTGGTTTATTAATATCGCTTGCTATCTTAGCCGTAAGCTTATTAAATCCAATTCCAACAGAACAAGTTAAGCCAGTTATTTCAAATATTCTTTTTCTAAAAATATCACAAAATTTTTCTATAGAATCATAATTATGAATAATATCAGTCATATCTATATATCCTTCATCAAGAGCTATAAATTCAATTTTATGAGTTATTTTTAAAACAAGTTCATGAATTCTATTTGATTCATAGGCATATTTTTTCTTATTTACAGGAACAATTACAAGATTTGGGCAAAGTTTCTTTGCTTCATAAGTAGACATTGCAGAATGAATACCAAATTCTCTAGCTTCATAACTAGCTGTTGTAACAACTCCCCCAGCAACAACTAGGGGTCTATTTTTATATTTTTTATTGTCTCTTATCTCTATGGAAGCATAGAAAGAATCCATATCAAAATGAACTATTGTTTTATTCATATCTACCCCTAATAATATATTATACTCACTAAATATATTTTAACTTCTTTTCCAAAATAAATCAAATGTATAAAAGATAGATTTTATTTTACTAGTGTTATATAATAGATTTAAAAGAATACTTAGGAGGAGATTATGAATATAGTGATTAGACATGAAGAAGAAAAAGATTTTTATAAGGTTGAAGAGTTAGCTAGAGAATCTTTTTATAATCTTTATTTTCCTGGTTGTGAAGAACATTTAGTAATAAATAAAATGAGAAATCATCGGGATTATATAAAAAATCTATCTTATATATTAGAAATAGACGGAAAAATTATTGGAGGAATATTTTATACTAAATCTAGGATTATAGGAAAAGATAATAAAATAGTTGAAACTATTTCTTTTGGTCCGGTATTTATAAAGCCAGGGTATCAAAGACAAGGTTTTGGAAAAAAATTAATAGAATATTCTATTAAGGAAGCTAAAAAAGAAGGTTATAGAGCAATATTAACGTTGGGTTATCCTCATCACTATAAACCTTATGGATTTTTAGGAGGGAAAAATTATAATGTTTCCATGGAAGATGGGAAATTTTATGTTGGATTATTAGTGCTTCCTTTATATAAAGATGCCCTAAAAAATATTTCAGGTTATGCTAGTTTTTCAGATGTTTTTAATATTTCTAGGGAAGAATTAGATGAATTTGATAAAAATTTTCCTGAAAAAAAGAAAGTTGTTTTGGAAAGTCAAAAGGAATTTGAAATTGCTTGTAGTATGACTGAATAGAGGAGGGGCATTATGAAAAAAATTCTTTTAACAGGTGGAGATGGATTTTTTTGCTCAAGATTTAAAAAAGAATATGAAAATAAGTATGAGATAATATCAACTAATAGAAAAAGTTTAGATGTTACAAATAAAGAAAATGTTTTAAAAATATTTGAAAAATATAGACCTGATTATGTTATTCACGGAGCAGCTATAGCTGTTACAGATTTTTGTAATGATAATCCTAAGATAGCTTATAATATAAATGTTGAGGGAGCTTTAAATGTTGGAAAAGCATGTAAAAAAATTGGAGCAAAACTTATATTTTTAAGTTCTGAGCAAGTTTTTAATGGAAATAGAGAAAGTGGTCCTTACAGTGAAGAAGATAAAGCTTTTCCAAATACAGTTTATGGTGAAAATAAGTTAGAAGCTGAAAACTTACTTAAAGACATAATTCCTGAGATGTGGATAATTAGATTCACTTGGCTATTTGGACTTCCTGAAAGAAACTTAAAAACATCAGAAAATATTTTATGGGGTACTTTTAAAAATCTTTTGAAGAGGGAAAGAATATTAGCTAGTCCAAATGAATTTAGGGGAATGACCTATGTATATGAAATAATAGAAGAATTTCCAAAAATATTTAATATTCCTTACGGGACTTATCATTTAGGTTCAACTAATAATCTTAGTAGGTATGACATAGTTAAGTTAATTTTAAATAGATTAGGAAATAAAAATATAGAGGGGATTTTAATTAAAGATAATAAATATTCTAATAATAAGAGAGATATTAGACTAGATACATCTAAAGCTTCTGAATTTGGAATTAAATTTACTGACACAGATAAAATTATTGAAAAAGTTATATCAGATTTAAAAATATAATTAAAAAGTCAGCTTAAAAAATAATAAGCTGACTTTTGTTATTTATTTGCAACAAGCTCAATAGTATTTCCTTCAGGATCAAGTATAACGCTTTCGTAATACCCATCTCCTGTAACTCTAGGTTCACCAACTATTTCTATATTATTAGATCTAAAAAACTCAGTCATTTCATTTACTTTGTTTTTATCTCCTACAACAAAGGCAATATGTGCAATTCCAAAAGTTAGATTACTAGTTGTTTCATTTATATTTATAGAATTCATTAATTCTAGTCTACAGCCATCTGAAAATTTAATGAAATAAGATTTAAAACCTTTTTTTTCATTGATATATATAGCATTAGATTCCCCTTTAAAAAATTCACAGTAAAATTTTTTCATTTTTTCAATATCTTTAGTCCAAATTGCGATATGCTCTATTTTCATATAAGCTATTCTCCTTTTTAATTATTTATCAATATTATAGCATATAAAGACAGATGTGTAATATTATATATTCTGTTGATAGTTATAACGCTTTTATTCTACTTGTTTTTTTTGAAATTATGAGGTATGATATTATTATAGTAAGTGTTTTATATATGAAATAAGAATTCTATTATATTTATTGATACAAATATTTTGCATAGAAATTTACAAAAATAATAAATTTTAATTTAGGAGGTAGAAGAATGAAGAAAATATTAATCGGTTGTTTTGTATTATCGGCTATATCTTTTGCAAATACCTTGAATAATGCAGATAAGTATTTGGAAGTTAGAGCTGGATGGGATGTTAACGCTGAGTATGATTCTGTTGATATTGGTGGAACTGAATTTATTGCAAATGATGCTAAGTCAGATGGTTTTGAACTTGCTTTAGAAGGAATGATGAAATATAATAATAATTGGGATTTAGGTATAGGTATTGCATATCAAGATCATGCAGATAGAAAAACTGCTAATCCTATGGTTTATAATGTTGACGGAGCAGATTATGATTCGATACCGATATATTTTGTAGCTAAATATAAATTTAATTCAGGATATAATTACGTTCCATATTTAAAAGCTAATTTAGGTTATGCTTTTAATTTTGACGAAGATGATATTGTTGGAAAAGCTCCAGATGGGTCTATTGTAAAAAAAGTAGGTGTAAGCGTAGATGACGGAATGTATTTTGCAATAGGTGGAGGATTAGAATATGATAACTTTACTGTAGATTTAATGTATGGAGTTGTAAAAGCGGATATTTCTCTTACAGGAAATACTTTAGGAAATGATAAGTATTCAGCTGACTATGAAAAGTTAACATTATCAGTAGGTTATAAATTTGATATGTAGATAATAAAAATAATGAATTTAATTAAGAGCGTGATTTTAAATCACGCTTTTTTATATTAGAAAGAAAAGTTATGAAAGGAAAGGATAGATTTAATTGAAATCTTACAGATTTAATGATACAATAAGATTATACTTAAAAAAGATTATAAAGGAAAAAATATGCTATATATAAACAGTAAAGAAAATAATACTTTCAAAAAAATAAAGAAGTTAAAGCAAAAAAAATATAGAGAACAAGATAAATTATTCTTGGCAGAGGGAATTAAATTTTTAGATTTTAAAGAAATTCCAAAATATATTTTAATAGATGAAGACTTTGATTATAAAATAATAGAAGATAAAATAGAAGAATTTAATTGCGAAAAAATTATACTTCCCTCTTCTTTATATTCAAATATTTCTTCACAAGAACATTCTCAAGGAATTATTCTAGTATATTCCTATGAATCAAAAAATATAGAAGATATAGAAAATAATGTTATTGTTTTAGATAAAATTGCTGATCCTGGAAATTTAGGGACTATAATAAGAACAGTTGATGCAGCTGGTTTTAAGGATATTATCCTTACCAAAGGTAGTGTAGATTGTTATAATGAAAAAACTATAAGAAGTACAATGGGATCAATATTTAATGTGAATTTACATTATATAGAGGATGATAAATTAATCTTATTTTTAAAGGAAAATAATTATAAGATGATATCAGCTACTTTGGAAAAAGATTCTGTTCTATATAATAAGATGAAGATAAAAGAAAAAAATGCTATTATTTTTGGAAACGAAGGTAATGGAATTTCTAGAAAGATAATAGATGCTTCAGATGAGAAGATAATCATTCCAATATATGGAAGTGCTGAATCACTTAATGTAGCAATGGCTTGTGGTATTATAATTTATAAAGCTAAAGAATTAATGGAGGAAAGATAACTTGAATAAATATAAAGCAGTAGTATGTGACTTAGATGGAACTTTATTAAATTCCAATCATAAAATTTCTGATTATACAAGAAGAGTAATAAAAAGAATAATTCAAAAAGGAATTAAAGTTATTATAGCAACTGGAAGACATTATAAAGATGCTATACATTATAAAGATATATTAGAATGTGAATCTTATTTAATAGCTTTAAATGGTGCTGTAATTTTAAATGAAGATAACGAGATTATAAGAACTTGTACAATTCCTTGTAAATACGGAGATAAAATATTAGATTTTCCTAGAGATAAGGACATATTTATGAATATTTCTCAAGGTGAAAATTGGTATTCATCTAAATTAAGAGAACAAGATAAGAAATTTATAAATGAATCTGGTTTTACTCAGGAAGTTGTAGAATGTTTTGATAAAGCTAAGGGAAAAGAGATTTCAAAAGTATTTTATATGTGTGATGATTTAAATAAGATTCAATGCTTGGAAAATAAATTACATGAATCTTTTGGGAAAAATTTAAATATAACATCTTCTTTCCCTCAATGTATTGAAGTTATGGCAGAAGATGCAAATAAAGGAAATGCAATTAAAGAAATATTAAAAGATATAAATTGTTCTGAAGAAGAAGTAGTAGCTTTTGGAGATGGACTTAATGATTATGAAATGCTTTCTGTTGCAGGAAAGGGTTTTATTATGGAAAATGCAAATCCAAAATTAAAAGAAATGTTACCTGAATGCGAAGTTATTGGAAACAATAATGAAGATGCAATAGGTATACACTTAGCAAAATTATTTTTATAAATAGTAAATGCTGTAGGAATTAACCTACAGCATTTTTTTTATCTTTCGTTTCTATTGTATGTAGTTCTTCAAATGATTTTTTACATGCTCCGCATACTGGACAAACCCAATCTTCATCTAGAAGAGCAAATGGTGTTTTTGGATTAACTTTGTTTTTATCTCCTGCTTTAGGATCATAAATATAACCACAAGACTGACATTCCCACTTTTTCATAAAAATCACCTCTCACCATTATGACGATTTTTATTTGTTAAAAGTCTTTTATTTTGTAATATTTACCCAAGTTCCATTTGTAATTTTAGATAACATTTCAACAGAAACTTTAACTGCTGAGTGAGGAGTTCCTCCTGCAGGATACATAATTTCAAATTCTTTTAAAGTTTCATCTAAATATATTTTAAGAGGATTAGCTAGTCCGAAAGGACAAACTCCCCCAGGTTCATGTCCTGTTAATTCTTCCACTTCATCAAAGGGAATCATTTTAGCTTTTTCATGAAAAACTTTTTTAAATTTTTTGTTATCCACTCTCGCAGTTCCTTTCATAAGTATCAGAATACAGCTACCATCTTTTAATAAAAATCCCATGGTTTTAGCAATTTCATCTTCTAATATTCCAAAAGCCTTAGCTGCTTCACTAACAGTACCAGTAGGTTTTTCTGTTTCTATAACAGATAATGGTAATTCATTTTCTTTAAAAAATTCTTGTACAGTTCTTAAACTCATTTTGTCCCTCCTAATAAAATTTATTAACAAAGATTATATCAAATTTTTAAATAAAAAACTAGAATAAAATTTAATTTAAATATTTTGATTTTATAAAAAAAGATGTATAATATAGATATATTAAAGAAAGAGGTGATACAAATGACATTAGAAGATTTAAGGAATTATCAGGGACAGCAAGTGTCAGAAGATGAATTTAAAGAAATTGATAACTGTGAATTAGTAAAAGATATTATTGATAATGGAACTTCACCAATGTATCCACAATTAAAGTGGTATGTTCTAGATTTAGGGGCTGGTGAAGAGATTAATATTTTCATGTAAATTTTTTTACAGTAGTTTTTTTATAAATTATGAGGTATACTCATAATAAGAGGATATAATTTTATTCAAGCACATATACTATCTATAAGAGGAGGCGGTCTGACATGTTTAATCAGTACAATGCACAAGGAAAAAAAGAAGGTTTATGGGTAAAAAAATTTGAGACTGGGAAAGTCAAAGAAGAAAAAAATTATGTTAACGGAATTAGAGAGGGTGAATATAGATGTTATTATTCTAATGGACAAATAGAAACTAGAAAATTTTATAAAAATGGTAATCTTCATGGAAAATATGAAACATTTTTATCAAATGGAGCAAGAGATGTTTGTTATAATTTAGTTGATGGAGAAATGGTTGGAAGATATGAAAGTTATTATCCAAATGGGCAAGTGAAAAAATTAAAGGTTCATATTAATAATCATACAACATCTACTAATATTCAATTCTATATTGATGGGAAAGTTAAAATAGATAAGAATTACAAGGATGATAAATTATCAGGACCATATAAAGAATATTATCCTGATGGACAAATATATATAGATGCAAATTATATAGCTGGAGAATTAGATGGGCCATATAAAGAATACGCTGAGGACGGGACTCTTATTGCTAAGCATATCTATAAGAATGGTAAAATTGCTGAATAAATTAAATAAATTGAAAGAGCAGAGAGGAAAAGCTCTGCTTTTTATGACTGAAAGGAGAAAATATGAATTTTTTAGGAAAAAGAACAATCAGAAAATTTAAAGATAAACCTATAGAAAAGGAAAAATTAGATGCAATTATAAAATCAGTTTTAACAGCTCCTACTGGTATGGGCAAAAATTCTTGTGAATTTTTAGTTTTTGATACAAAGGAAGAAGTTGAAAAATTAGTTGGAATTAAACCTCATGGAGGAAGTTGCCTTAAAACTGCAACAGCAGTAATTGCTACTTTAATTAACAAAGATGAAGCTTATACACCTGTTGAAGATGGATCAGTTGCAACACATACAATAGGATTAAAAGCTTATGATTTAGGACTTGGTTCTTGTTGGGTTCATATAATTGGAAGAAAAGCTTCAGAAACTGAAACTTCAGAAGAATTTTTTAAAAAAGTTGTAGATATACCTAATAATTTAATGGTGTTTTCTTTAGTAGCTTTAGGTTATGCAGATGAAGAAAAGCCAGCCTACACAGATGAAGATTTAGATTTTTCTAAAGTAAGTTATAACAAATACAAAAAATAAAATAAAGAAGAGGGAAGCAATTTTAAACTGCTTCCCTCTTCTATTAATTTTAATTATTTATTTTGATTAAATTTAAACATTGTATAAGCCATTAGTAGTATAATAATATATCCAATTACACTGTAAATATCTGGTATTTGTCCAAGGAAAGTAAATCCTAGAATTGCTGCAAATATTATACTTGAGTAATTATAAACAGATATATCCTTTGCAGGGGCACTATAATATGCTGTTGTCATTGTAAATTGACCACCACATGCAAATAGTCCTGCAAATAAAAGATATATTATTTGGCTTGTTGACATTGGCACATATGACATAATTGCAAAGGGTAAAATACTAAGGCAAGAAAATGCTGAGAAGAAAAAGACTATGAAAGGTCCTGCCATTCCCATTCCTCCTAATTTTCTAACATAAGTATATGCAAGTCCTGCAAACATTCCTCCGCAAACTCCTGCTAAAGATGGAATCATACTCATTGATGTAAAAGAAGGTTTTATTACAAATAATGCTCCTATAAATGCAAAAATAACAATTAACATTTGTTTTGTAACAACTCTTTCTTTTAAAATAAGAAAGCTAAATACAATTGCAAAGAAGGGACTAAGTTGTAATAACATAGTAGCATCTGATAATAATAAATGATCAACAGCGTAGTAGTTACATAAAATTCCTAGAGTTCCAAAGGAAGACCTAAAAATTAAAGTTCCCAAAGCTTTTGGTTCAATTTTTTTAATTGAATCTTTTTTTCTAATTAAAATAAAAAATGCAAAGATAGCTGAAATGGCATTTCTAAAAACAGATTTTTGCATTACAGGTAGTTCCCCGCTGAGTCTGATAAAAAGACCCATAGTAGTAAAACAAAGAGCAGAAAGAATAATAAATATTATTCCTTTTTTCATTTTTTTATCCACAAAATCCTCCTAAATATATTAAGTAATAATTTTAAATATCTACTTTTATAGTAACAAATATTAGAAAATAACTCAAGAATTAAATAATTTAATTCTTGTTGAAATTGACAAAGGGTAATTTATGTTATATCCTTATATTAAGATATTAACTTTTTTAATTATTCTAATTTACATGGGAGGTTAAACATGAAAAAAAATTTAACTTTGATATTTTTAAGTTTATCAACATTAATTTTAGCTGCCTCAAACAATGTGGAAACAGGAGTAGATGTAAGTGGTGAATTGAAAATTAATGCCAATGTTCTCGCACCTTTGGAAATAAAAGAACAAACTCCTATGGAATTTGGAGATATAATTATTGGAAAAGCTGCAGAATCAACTACTCATGGTCAAATGAAAGTAGAAGGAGCTCCTGGAAATAATGTTATTGTTACAGTACCAGCTTCTGCTACTATTGAAAGAGTTGGAATTAGTGGTTCAACAGCAACAGTAACTTTAAGTTCTGATGTTGAAGGAACTCAAAATTTAGGTGAGGATGGTGAAATCATTCATACTATAAAAGGAAATATTGCAGAGGGTGAAACTACTAAAGCAGGTGAACATACAGGTACAGTTACTATTTCAGTTAAATATAATTAGTATTAAAAAAAGCCTATTTTATAAATAGGCTTTTTATTTATTTATCTATTTTTTAATTGTCTTATCATTAGAATTCATAAATTCTAAATATTCTTCCTTAGTCATAAGAGGTTTAAAATCTTTTAAAATTTCATTAGCTTTATTAGCATTATCAAATAATAAATCTACAACAGTTAAAGCCATTGCCTTTGCAGGATATAAATAAGCTTTTTCCTCATCTACTATTTTATAATTTCTTGTATGTAAAGCTCCTTTAATTCCTCCAAACATAGGATGAAGAGTAGGCATTATATGAGAAACATCTCCAAAATCAAATGATCCTGTGAAATCTCCCCCATCAATTATTTCATCATTTCCTATTCCCATATAATTAAGATTTTCTTTTAAAACATCTTCCATATTATCATGTCTTAATATAGGTAAGTATCCAGGTAATTCAGTTATTTCAATTTCAGCTCCAACAGCCATAGCTCCAGCTATTAATCCTCTATTAACTTTTTTGTTAGCATCAATCATACTTTCAATAGTTCTAGCTCTAACATAAGATTCCATTCTTACATCTGCAGGAACAACATTTACAATGTCTCCCCCCTTAGTTATAATTGGATGAAATCTAACTCTATCTGCTTCTTTGAAAGTTTCCCTTTGAGCATTAACATTATTAATTGCAAGCATTGCAGCATTTAAAGCATTTATTCCTTCATATGGAGCAGAACCTGCGTGGGCTTCTTTACCAATAAATTTTATTTGTTTTCCTATAAATCCATTACTTACAGGACCAACTAAAACTTTTTTATCATCAAGAGCCTGAGCATGAAACATAATACTCATATTAACATCGTCAAAAGCACCTTTTCTTATAAGTTCTTGTTTCCCACCAAAGAATTTAATTTTTCCCTCTTCTTTTAGTTTACTTCTATATTCAAGTTGAACAAACTCTTCAGCAGGTGTAGCCATAAAATCAATTTTTCCATCTAAATGTTTATAAACTCCTGATTTTATTAAACCAACTGCAGCTCCAAGCATTCCAGCAATTTGAATATTATGTCCACAAGTATGACTTGCTCCATTTTCTAAAGCATCCACATGTTCGTTACAAGAAATACCATCAAGTTCTCCTAGTATAGCAACTTTAGGTCCTTTTTTTTCAGAATTTAATCTAGCTCTACATCCAGTATAAGCTATATTTTCTGAAGTTTCTAAGTTTAATTCATTTTTCAAGAAATTTGCAACTTTCTTAGTAGTTTCAAATTCTTTGTATCCATATTCAGGATTTTTATAAATATCTCTACCAATGTTAATAATTAAGTCCTTGTTTTCTTCAATAACTTTTAAAACCTGTTGTTTTAATTCTTCTTTTGTCATTATATGTCATCTCCATTTTTAAATTGTTTCTATTTTATATAATTCCTTGAGCTTTAAGAACTGCTTGGGCAATTAATGCAGAACCGAAGAAAGTTCCAGTAAATACTACTAAAGCTGTTAGAACTATTTTCCAACTTAATTTTTTAATATCATTTAATTTATTTCCAACTGATATTCCAGCAGCACCAAGTATTACTGTAGAAACTGCAGAAAATCCAAATCCTTTAGTCATATCAAGAAAGAATCCTTGAACTGGACTTATAGGTGTAGTTATTACAAAGGCAAGTAGAGAAGCCCATGCAAATGCAGGAATTTTTAAAGGAAGTTTTTCTCTTATTTTTATAGCTAGGAAAGAGACAAGAATAATTAATAATATTCCAACAAATCCTTTTCCTAAATCCATATTTCCTTTAGAACCAACAAATTGAGCTATAAAAGCTGTTATTCCACATAATATAAATACTTTAATTTCATTCATAGTTTTTTCCATTAGTTATTCACCTCTTCTTTATTTAAATCTTCTTTAATTCCAAATAATTTAGTATATACTGCATAAAGTTTATTTGCTATAGGTAATGAAACAAATAATACCATATAAAGCCCAGTGATACTAGTCATAATATTTGAAGTTGCTGCGTAAGCAAGTATTTCATCTTGCATTCCAGGTACACTTGCTGCAAGAGATTGAGATGCTGCAGTCATCATAGATCCACTTCCCATTCCACTAGCCATAGCAAGTGCATAAGGATGAATACTTGTATTAGAAGCTAAAGATCCAAGTAATCCGAAGAAAATAGTTCCAAAAACTGTTCCTGTAATATAAGTTCCCATAACTCCAATTCCTTCTTGTGAATTAATTCCATATTTTTCTCCAATTAATCCTAAAGTAGGTTCTCTACAAATACTAACTGTTGCTCCAACTGCTCCTCTTTTCATTCCAAGGGCAATAGCTATTGGAAGTCCAATTAACATTGTTCCTAAATTTCCAAATTCTTGTAATAATAATGCTGGTCCTGCTTCAATAACTTTTCCAACCTTAGGTCCTGCACTTGCTCCTAGTTTAACTCCTAAGAAAAGTAATGAAAACATAACTACTTGCTCAGCAAGTTCAATTTCTTTTTCATCACAAATATTTCTTAATGCTGGTAAAACTTGTCCAAGAGCATGAGGTGTAATTAATGTTGCAATTACCATTGCAAACAACATAGGTAATAAAACAATTTTTCCACTAGTACCTAGTAATATAATTTTTGCACCTATTCCCTCTGCAATAATACTGATAACTATTAAAGAAGCAAATAATTTAATAAATATCGGCGCCCTTCCATTTTTCATACTTAAAACATTTTCCATAAAAATCCTCCCTGTTATATTCTTTAAATCTAATGAGTTATAGTATCATGTTTCCCGTATGAAGTCAACTGTTTTTCTTATGTGAACAAAATTTCAGTAAACTAGAAAAAATGGAGGTTAGGAGCCTTATTTATTGTCTATTTAGCTTTCTTATTGCACGAAGTAAATGTCTATTATTTTCTATTTTTTTAAATTTAGTAAGTAACCAGTTTAAATCATCCTCATCCATTCTTAATTCTTCCTTTACAAATTCTTCTAATTTTTTTATTTCTTCAGGAAATAACTGAACCTTAGTGGAATTATTAATTTCTTCAATTGTCTTATCTCCTCCAAGATAACTGATTAATCTTTTCCAGTTACTTATAAGGTCAACTTTTCTAACTAGAGTTATTATTGTAAAATTTAATTGAGGAATTTCTCTATATCCTTTTCTTTTTAAAAAAGTAGTAACTTCTCCATTAGAGTCTTTATAAGTATCTGTAAGAATTTCACCAGCCTTTTTCATATTCATTATTTTAGGTAATTTTTTATGTTTATTCTTATTTCTTAAATATTTTGAAAGAGGAATAATTTTTGCTTCCTTGTAGAAATCCATTGCAAATTCATTAAAAGTCATTTCTCCTGGGATATTTCCCTCTTCAATTAATTCAATATATTCATCTAATTTATTAAAATCTATCATGTATAAATCCTCCTAAGTTATTAAGATATGTATAATATAGTTAAATTATACAGTATAAAAAATAAAAAAGCAATTATTAATAATTATTTTTATTAATTATTAATTTTATAAAAATACAAAACTTGACAATAAGCTCAAAATATGATATTTTGTAATTAACCAAAAGACAGTTCATTTGTACCATCCTGTCTCTAAACAAAACTAGGGCTATTTTTTAATGCAAAAAAATAAGTGAAGGGGGAATTATGTATTTTTTAACAGTAGAACATAGTATGGACGCAGCTCATTTTTTATCTGGATACAATGGAAAATGTTCTAACATACATGGACATAGATGGAGAGTTATAGTAAATGTTATGAAAGAAGAATTGAAAAAAGAAGGACCTGAAAGAGGAATGGTTTTTGATTTTAAGGAATTAAAAGATATTATAAAAAAGGAAGTAGATTTTTTTGATCACTCTTTAATAGTAGAAGAGGGAAGTTTAAAGAAAAAAACAATTGATGCTCTTTTAGATGAAGAATTTAAAATAGAATTTGTTAAATTTAGACCAACTGCAGAGGAATTTGCTAAATACTTTTTTGATAAAATAGAAAGCAAAGGGTATAAAGTGAGTAAGGTACAAGTTTATGAAACACCTAACAATTGTGCTACTTATACAAAAGGAGAAAACTTTGGAATATAAAATTGCTGAAAAATTTGTAAGTATTAATGGTGAAGGGCCAAAGGCTGGAGAGTTAGCTATTTTTATTAGATTTATAAATTGTAATTTAGATTGTAGCTATTGTGATACTAAATGGGCAAATTCTTCTGATGCTTCTTATAAAATAGAAACTGAAGAAAGTTTAGTTAATTATATAAGGAAGGAAAACATAAAAAATATAACTATAACTGGAGGAGAACCCCTTCTTCAAAAACATATACAATTTTTAATTGAAAATATTTTAAAAATAAAAGATACAAAAATTGAGATAGAAACAAATGGAAGTATAAGTATAGAAGAATTAGTTAATTATAGAAATGAAACAAATGCTAATATTTCCTTTACAATAGATTATAAATCACCATCTAGTAATATGGAAAAATATATGCACTTAGATAATTATAATCTTATAGATCAAAGAGACAGTATTAAGTTTGTAGTAGGAAGTATGAAAGATTTAATTTGTGGAAAAGATGTAATAGATAAATTTAACCTAATAAATAAATGTAATATATTTTTTAGTCCAATATTTAGTTTAATTGAGCCACAAGATATAGTTAAATTTTTAATAGAGGAAAACTTAAATAATGTAAGATTACAATTACAGTTACATAAATATATTTGGGATCCTAATAAAAAAGGAGTATAAGATATGAAAATAGATAGGGGTAAAATAGAATTTCATATAGGGGAAATATTAAAAGCTATTGGAGAAGATCCAAATAGAGAAGGATTAATTGAGACTCCAAAGCGTGTCGCTAAAATGTACGAAGAAGTTTTTCAAGGTATTAAATATACCAATAGAGAAATAGCAGATATGTTTAATAAAACCTTTGAAGAAGATTTAACATATAATAAAAATGATATGGTCACTGTTAAAGATATTGAAATTTTTAGTTTTTGTGAGCATCACATGGCACTTATGTATAATATGAAAGTTAGTATTTCTTATTTTCCAAAGGATAAAGTTATAGGAATTAGTAAATTTGCTAGGATAGCAGATATGGTTGGAAAAAGACTTCAGCTTCAAGAAAGAATTGGATCAGATATAGCTGAAATTATAGAAATGATTACTGGAAGTAAAGATATAGAAGTTATAATTGAAGGAAACCATAGTTGTATGAGTGCTAGGGGAATTAAAAAAACTAATGCTAAGACAGTTACAAAAACTTTAAGAGGAAGATTTGAAATTTAAAGAAGAGGGAAAATATATTGGAGGTAATGTATGAAGGTAATGGTTTTATCAAGTGGGGGAGTAGATTCATCAACTTGTCTAGGAATGGCAGTTAATAAATACGGGAATGAAAATGTGATTTCTCTTTCTATGTTTTACGGACAAAAACATGATAAGGAAATAATAAGTGCAAGGAAAGTTGCGGATTTTTATAAGGTAGAACATATTGAAATGGATTTAACTAAAATTTTTGCAGCAAGTGATTGTACTTTATTAAAAAAGAATAATGCAGAAATTCCAACGA
Organism: Fusobacterium sp. JB019; assembly: GCA_030673965.1. Lineage (NCBI taxonomy): Bacteria > Fusobacteriati > Fusobacteriota > Fusobacteriia > Fusobacteriales > Fusobacteriaceae > Fusobacterium > Fusobacterium sp. JB019. Next base: position 241,429 of record JAUTCN010000002.1, read on the forward strand.
AATCATATAAGGAACAAATTGATGAAAATAATGGAGGAACAGTTTCAACTTATGTTCCCTTTAGAAATGGATTATTTTTATCAACTGCAGCAAGTTTAGCTCTTTCTAAAAAATGTGAAATTATTTTTTATGGAGCTCATAGTGATGATGCTGCTCATAATGCATATCCTGATTGTTCTAAAAAATTTAATGATGCTATGAATGAAGCAATTTATGAAGGATCTGGGAGACAAGTAAAAATAGAAGCCCCCTTTGTAGAAATGACAAAAAAAGACATTGTAAAAAAAGGTTTAGAATTAAAGGTTCCCTATGAACTTACTTGGAGTTGTTATGAAGGAAATGATGTTCCATGTGGGAAATGTGGAACTTGTATAGATAGAATACAAGCTTTTACTTTAAATGGAGTAAAAGATCCAATATTATAATTATAAAAGGAGAATAGTATGGAAACAGGTAGAAAAGAAAAAGATTTAAAAAATATATCGCATTTAGGGTGCATGAATACAAAATATCCAACTGATTATGCTCCAGAAGTTCTTGAAACTTTTGAGAATAAGCATCAAGATAATGATTATTTTGTGAAATTCAATGCTCCTGAATTTACAAGTTTATGCCCAATCACAGGTCAACCAGATTTTGCTACAATTTATATTTCTTATGTTCCCAATGTAAATATGGTGGAAAGTAAGTCTTTAAAGCTTTATTTATTTAGCTTTAGAAATCATGGAGATTTTCATGAAGATTGTATGAATATTATAATGAAGGATTTGATAAAATTAATGGATCCTAAATATATTGAAGTATGGGGGAAATTTACCCCAAGAGGTGGAATTTCTATAGATCCATATTGTAATTACGGAATGAAAGATACTAAATGGGAAAAGGTAGCAGAAGATAGATTATTTAATCATGATATGTATCCTGAAAAAATAGATAATAGATAAATAATAATTTACTTCCCTCTTCTTGACATAAATAATTAAAAGGAATATAATGAAAGACAGACTTTAATTATTATATATAAGGAGGAAAAAATAATTATGAATAACAACTTAGGGAAAACTTATAATTTTCTTTCTTTGATGAAATTTGTTTTTCCTAATATATTAATGATGCTAATATTATCTATTTATGTAAATGTAGATGGAATATTTGTATCTAGATATGTTGGAACAACAGCTTTATCTTCTATGAATATTATGTTTCCAGGATGTTTAAGTTTAGTTTTTGCAATCGGAATTATGCTTGGAACTGGTGGAGGTGCTATTGTAGCTAGAAAGTTAGGGGAAAGAAAGGTAGAGGAAGCTAGAAAAAATTTCACATTAATTATAATTTTAGGAATTGGGATTGGAATGATATTCTCATTAATTGGAACAAATTTCATTCATTCTATTGCTAAATTATTAGGAGCAAGTGATATACAACTTCCTTTTAGTATTGCTTATGGAAAGATATTATTTTTATTTGCACCATTTTTATTTTTGCAAGTTATGTTTCAGACATTTTTTATAACTGCAGGAGTTCCAACTCTTGGATTAATTAGTACACTTGGAGGAGGGATATTAAATATAATATTAGATTATTTTTTTATTGTAATATTAAAATTTGGTGTTGGTGGAGCTGCACTTGCAAGTGGACTTGGATATCTTGTTCCCTCTTCCATTGGATTAATCTATTTTGGATTATTGAAGAGGGGAGAATTACATTTTGCTAAGACTTGTTTTGATAGATGCTTTGTATTCAAATCATTAGTGAATGGATCTTCTGAAATGGTAACTAATTTAGCTTACGGTATTACAACTTTTTTATTTAATATATCTTTCTTAAAATATTATGGTGAAGATGGAGTTGCTGCAATAACAATTGCATTATATTTGGAATTTATATTTATGGCTATATATCTAGGATATTCAATGGGAGTATCTCCTTTAATTAGTTATAAATATGGAAGTAGAGATTGTGATCAATTAAAAAAATTATTTAAGTATAGTATTATATTTACTGGAATTAGTTCTTTATTTATATTTTCATTTTCAAGAATATTTTTACCAAATATAGTAGAGATATTCACACACGAAGGAACTAATGTATATAATATTATCTTAAAAGGATTTCCATTATTTTCATTCTCATTTCTAATTATTGGATATAATGTATTTGCTTCTAATTTGTTTACTGCTCTATCAAATGGAAAGATATCAGCAATAATTTCATTTTCAAGAACATTAATATTTTTAGTTGGGACAATATTATTATTACCTTTAATATTAAATGAAAAAGGATTATGGCTTGCTATTCCTGTGGCAGAAGCCTTTGGTTTAACAGTTTCAATATTTTTTATACTAATAAAAAAAGGGAGATACAAGTATTAAAAGTTTCAACAAAAAAATATTATTTCAACAATTAAATTTGTATAACCCCGGGAAAATCAGCATTTTTTTAAACTTTGTTTAATAAATTATGTTGATTTTTTTTATTTTCTTAATCATATCTAGCAACAAATACTAAAGTTTGTGAATAATTACCAGCTTTAGTGCTTGAAGGTAAATGAATATAACCATCTATTACCATTTCTATAATTCCATTTTCATTGGATAAGATACTTTCTTTATCACCAGTAGAATAATAAGGATATCCTTGAATAAAATCATAAAATACACGAGTGTATATTGTATCATTATATTTATTTTTTAAAGGAATACGACTTCCTGATTGATTATGAATACTTTGATTTTTAATTTTAATTTGTAAATTTATCAAGGTATATGGAACTCCTAAGATTTTAACTCTTCCTTTTTGAACTGGATAATTATTAGATGTCCCTGCTATAATATTCCCATAATTTAAATCACTTTCAACCTTTACAGCTAATGATTGCACCAACTCAACTTGAGCATGAAATTGGTTTGGCTCATTATCATTACTGAAACTAAAAGAGCTAATAGCTAAAAAAAGACTGATTAATAATTTTTTATTCATAAAATTCTCCTTAGTATACACGTTTATTATAAGTTATTATAACATCTTGTCATATCTAAAACAAATAAATATATAAATATTTGTAAAATTAATGTATAATAGTAATATAGAATAAATTTAAAAAGGGAGATATATGAGATTAGATAAATTTTTAACAGAATGTGGACTTGGAACAAGAAGTGAAGTAAAAAAATTAATTGATGAAAATGCAATAAGGGTTAATGGGACTTGTAAAGTTTATCCAAAAACTAGCATCAATGAAAAGGAAGATATTATCTTATTTAGAGGAGAACCAATAACTTACAAAGAGTTTAGGTATTATGTTTTAAATAAAAAAGCTGGATTTGTAACAGCAGTTGAAGATTATAGAGATCAAACTGTAATGGATCTTTTACCTGATTGGGTAGTTAGAAAGAATCTTGTTCCAGTTGGAAGACTTGATAAAGATACTGAAGGACTTTTACTTTTTACAAATAATGGTAAATTAAATCATAAATTGCTTTCTCCAAAGAGTCATGTTGATAAAACTTATTATGTAGAAGCTAAAAACATAATAAGTCAAAATGACATTAAGAAATTAGAAGAGGGAATAGATATTGGAGGATATATAACTTTACCAGGAAAAGTTGAAGCTTTAGAAAGTAAAAAAATATTGCTTACTATTAATGAGGGTAAATTTCATCAAGTGAAAAAAATGTTAGAGCAAATAGATAATGAAGTAACATATTTAAAAAGAATTTCATTTGGAAAATTAAAATTAGATGATTTAGAATTAGGTGAAGTTAAGGAAGTAGAATTAGAAGATATCATCTAAAAAATAGAATTATTTAACAAAAAAATTATTTTTTATAGTTTTTAATTTATCTTTTATGCAACATTAAAAATAACTTAGGATTAATAAGTCAATAAAAAATATAAAACTCAAAATAATAGAAATCACATAAAAAAGCGTCCTATAACTAAGTATATAAAAGAATTATTTGTAAAAATGAATATTTCACTAAATATAGTTTTTAATAGGACCTTTTTCATTAAAGAAGAATTTGGAGGTGATAAAATGGATTTGATAGTAAAAGATAAAAATGAAGTGAGTACTAGGCGAAGAAAAAAGAAAGAAAAAAAATCTAGGAAATCAATATTTGAAATTTACAAAAGTGAAAAGACCATGAAAGATTATCTTTTTTATTTAAATGACTTTTTATCATTTGTTTATGATGGGGACAGCATTCAACCAGATGAAATAGTGGAGTTAATGTCGGATATAACAGAGGAAGATGTTGAGGATTATTTATCTCATTTATTATATGAGAGAAAATTAAAAAAAACATCTGTAAATAAAATTATATCAGCTTTAAAATCATTATATAAAGAATTAGAAAAACATAAGGTAAATAATCCTTTTAAATTTATAAAGTTATTTAAAACAACTAGAAATTTAGATAATATATTAAAGGTTTCTTTCGAGGATATTAAAGATATATTAGCTACTTATAAAGTTACAAATGAAAAAGAGTATAGAAATACCATCATTCTATATGCATTGTTTTATACTGGAATGAGAAGTCAGGAATTAATTAATGTCCGATATAAAAATATACTTAAAAGAAACAATGATTACTTCATAAAAATAGAAAAATCAAAAAATGGAAGAGAACAGTATAAACCATTGCATTCTATTTTAGTTGAGAAAATTCAAGAGTATAAAAATTATGTATTTAATGTATATGAATATGATGAGGAAGAAATTGGAGAGCTTTTTCTTTTTCCAAGTTCATTTGAAAAAAACACGCAACTTTCATATAGGGCGTTATATAGTCTAGTTCAAGAAATGGGGAAAAGCATAAATTTAGATATCAGTCCTCATAATATTAGACACGCAATTGCAACAGAACTTTCTGCCAATGGAGCAGATCTTTTAGAAATTAGAGATTTTCTTGGTCATTCAGATAGTAAGGTTACAGAAATTTATATAAACGCAAAATCACTATTAGACAAAAAAGTTATCTCTAAAATACCAGATTAAGAATTAAAGTCCTATTAACAAATATATTTACTGTATAGTTGTTTTTCTAGGACTTTTTTATTAAATAAGCTATAATTTAGATTTTAAGAAAAAGTAGTATAACAATCATATAAATTGTAATTGCCTAGATTTATAAATGATTAAACACTTAAATTAAAAACTATGAAAAATAACAAAGAATATAAATAACAATTATTATTGCGTGTGAAAAGCATATAATTAACATTATATGATAGTTGTTCAGATAATTGTACAGAATAATAATTACGAGAAATAATTATGTGGCAGATTTAAAGAGCGTGGGTTAAATATAAAATATAATAGGACTTAATGTATAAAATAAGAGGAGAGGAATGAAAGTGGATTTTAATTACATAAATATTTACAAAAATGAATTTAAGGATTATTCTTTGAAATTTTTCATAAAAGATTTACTAGCTGGATTTACAATTGTGGCAGTAGCTTTACCTTTAGGACTTAGTTATGGAATTACTAGTGGAACTGGAGCAATTTCAGGATTATATAGCTTTCTATTTGGGGGAGTAATTATAGCTGCCATGTCAAATGTAAGTTTTCAAGTTAATGGATCAACTGCAGTTACTTTAGGAATTCTTGCAAGTTTAACTTCCATGTATGGACTTCAAGCAGTTTTTTTAACAGGATTAATTTCAGGTTTTATCATTTTATTATGCAGTATATTTAATCTAGGTAGATATATAAACTATACTCCAAATGAAATTGTACTTGGTTTAAATTCTGGAATATCCATATTATTAATAGCTAATCAATTAAATAAACTTTTTGGAGTTCCAGGAATTCATGGAAGTTCAATAGAAAAAATTATATTTGCTTTTTCTAATATACAGGATTCTAATTTAATTTCTTTAGGTATGGGACTTTGTACAATTATTATATTGTTTTTATATCCTAGAAAACTAAATAATATTTTCCCTGCTTCTTTAGTTGTAATTATGCTTTTCTTAATCATAAATATTATTTTCAAATTGGATATAGCTACAATAGGGGAAATACCAAAATCTATATTTAATGCTATTTCCTTGAATTTTAATTATATAAGTTTTAAAAATATATTGCCTTTAATAGCTCCTAGTTTTTCAATAGGATTTCTATTAATTTTAAAATCCATATCTTGTGGTCTTGCTTCAGCAAAACAAAAAGATGAAACTTTAGATTCTAATAATGAATTATTTGCCCTTGGAATAGGAAATATGATATTACCTTTTATAGGAGCAATTCCCACAGCAGCTTCAATTTCATGTACTCAAGTTGGAATTATGAATAATCAAAAAACTAGAGTTTCTGTTCTTATTCATTCAATAACAATTTTATTTATAATTTTATTCTTTGGGAATTACATGTCAAAAATTCCATTAACTGTTTTAGCTGGAATTTTAATAACAACAGGAATTAAAATGAATAAAATAAAAATATTAAAAGAAGTATTTAAAAATCCTAAAAAGCATTTACCTTTTATAATTACTGCTGTAACTGTTTTAATAAAAAATGTTTCTTTAGGAATAATTTTAGGTTTAGTTTCTTACTATATATTAAATAAGATTAGGAGGGGTTCTCTTGAAAAATAAGTATCACTTTTTTTACACGTGTTCCTTTGGTGACTTTTTAGTTATTCATTCTGAAGATAAAGTTTTAGGTTTGAACTTTATTTCTCCAGAACATACTTATCTCCCTGAAGAATGTAAGAATGATTTTTCTGAAAAAATAATTTCTCAGTTAAATGAGTATTTTAAAGGAGAAAGAAAACATTTTGATTTACCTTTAAAACCTTTAGGTACTGAATTTCAAAAAAGAGTTTGGAAGGCATTAATTAATATTCCATACGGAGAAACTAAAAGTTATAAAGAAATTGCAATTGAAGTTGGAAGTCCAAAAGCCTGTAGAGCAGTGGGTTCTGCAAATAATAAAAATCCAATTCCAATTATAATTCCTTGTCACAGAGTTATTGGGAGCACAGGAAAATTAGTTGGGTTTGCAGGTGGATTAAATTTGAAAGAAAAATTATTAAATTTAGAACAAAAGCAAAAAAACTAATAAATTACTTGCGTAATTTGGTATAATTTGTTATTATTATTTTAGTTAGTGTTTTATATGCTATAATATTCATTTTGAACTTTTACAAAAACATATGATTGAGATATTGACAGAAATATAGGAATTGGTGAAATTAATATATGGACAAGATAATAGCTTAAAATATAAAAGCAAAAAAATCTAGTTGGTATCTTTGGTTTGTAAATAGTATTAAAAACATATAAATTCCTAATAAATTTATATTATTTTATGTATATCGATCTACTTTGAGTTTATTATATAACTATTGTAAATGGAAATATGCTTAAATATGTAGGATGATGTAAAGAGGAGAAGGAATGAATATCGTTTCAAAAGTTTCAAAAGTAAGAGGTTTAGTAAGAGGTTGGAAAAAAGAAGGATTATCAGTTGGATTAGTTCCAACTATGGGATATCTTCATGAAGGACATTTAAGTCTTATAAAAAAATGTAGAGAGGAAAACGATTTAGTTGTAGTTTCAATTTTCGTTAATCCTACTCAGTTTGGAGAAAATGAAGATTTATCTTCTTATCCAAGAGATTTAAAAGCAGATTCTGCTTTATGTAAATCTGCAGGTGTTGATTTAATTTTTAATCCATCACCAGAAGAAATGTATATAGATCCATGTGCTTATGTTAATATTAATGGTTTATCAAAAAATTTATGTGGTAAATCTAGACCAATTCATTTTAAGGGAGTTTGTACTGTTGTTTCAAAATTATTAAACATAGTTACTCCTGATAAAGCATACTTTGGTGAAAAAGATGCACAACAATTGGCTATTATTAAAAAAATGGTAAAAGATCTAAATTTTGATGTAAAAATAGTTGGATGTCCTATTGTTAGAGAAAAGGATAATTTAGCTAAAAGTAGTAGAAATTTTTATCTTAATGAAGAGGAAAGACAAGCAGCACTTATTTTAAGTAAAGCTCTTGAATTAGGTAAAGATTATTTAAAAAAAGATAATAATGTAAATCATTTAAAAGAAGTTATTGTTAATAAAATTAATAGTGAACCTCTAGCAAAAATTGACTATGTTGAAGTAGTGGACAGTTTAAATATAGAGCCTGTTTCTGAAATAAAAAAAGATATTTTAGTTGCTGTGGCTGTATATATTGGAAATACTCGTTTAATAGACAATTTTACATTTAATGGAGGTAAAAGATAATGGAATTAACAATGCTAAAAGGAAAAATACATCGTGCTACAGTGAAACAAGCAGCTCTTGATTACGTTGGAAGTATTACTATTGATGAAGATTTAATGGATGCAAGTGGTATTATTGAATATGAAAAAGTTCAAATTTCAGATGTAAATAACGGAAGTAGATTTGAAACTTATGTTATAGCAGGTGAAAGAGGATCTGGTTTAATTTGTTTAAATGGATCTGCTGCTAGATGTGTAAGTGTGAATGATAAAATAATTATAATGTGTTATGCTAGTATGTCTGTTGAAGAAGCAAAAGCAGTTAAACCAAAAGTTGTTTTTGTAGATGAAGAGAATAAAATTAAAAGGGTTACTAGATATGAAAAACACGGACAGTTAGGATAGGTGATAAAATGAAAATCTTAGCTGCCTTTACTAAAAATGTTGGAAAATTTATGGGATTAATTATAGTTATCATGTCAATAATAGCAATGTTTGAACCTAGTTTTTTTACATGGGCCACTCCATACATAGTTCCTTTATTAGGGATTGCAATGTTTGGAATGGGACTTACTTTAAGATTAGAAGATTTTAAATTAATTTTATTACGTCCAAGGGATATAATTATAGGAACTTTAGCACAATTTACTATAATGCCTTTACTTGCTTATGCACTGGCAGTAATATTTAAATTACCTCCAGATTTAGCAATTGGAGTCATATTAGTTGGAACTTGTCCAGGTGGAACAGCTTCAAATGTTTTAACTTATCTAGCTAAAGGAGATGTATCTCTTTCAGTTGGAATGACAATGTTATCAACTTTATTATCACCTATACTTACTCCATTAATAACTTATTTATTAATTGGAACATGGGTGAAAGTTTCTTTAATAGCAATGGTAATATCAGTATTAAAGATAGTTGCATTACCAATATTCTTAGGAATATTAATTAATCATTTATTTTCAAAACAAATAGAAAAGACAAAGGACGTTTTACCTTTAATATCAATTACAACTATAGTTATATTAATTGGATGTATTATAGGAAATAATTCTTCTAAAATTTTGACTATGGGACTTACTGTAATATTAGTAGTTATATTCCATAATTTACTTGGATTATTACTTGGTTACTCAGTTGGAAAAATGTTGAAGTTAGAAGATTATAAAAGTAGTGCTATATCAATTGAAGTTGGAACTCAAAATTCAGGACTAGCAGTTTCTTTAGCAGTTAGTAATTTTGCAGCAAATCCACTTGCAACAATTCCAGGAGCATTATTTAGTGTCTGGCATAATATTTCAGGGTCATTATTAGCAACATATTTTACAAGAAAAAAAGAAAAGATTTAACAACTAACCCTAGTAGATATTAACTACTAGGGTATTTTTGTAGAAAAAAGGAGAAGTGATGATAGGAAGTTGTGGAAATGAAAAAGATTCAGATGCTTTAGTTATTGTAGATTTGAAAAACAAAGGAAGAGATATTGAAATTAATTCAAAACTAAAGGATATGTTTGGAGAATATATGGAAAAAGCTATAATAGAAATCCTTGATGAAATGAAGATTAAAAATATTAAGGTTATCTTAAAAGATTATGGAGCTTTGGATTTTGTAATCAAAGCTAGAACTAAAGTTGCTATAAAAAGAGCTTTACAAGGAGGGGATAAATAATGATGAGAAGTTTATTAATTTCATCGGTCACTCCAAAAATACTTGCAAATGCTCATTTGTATGAAGCAGATTATTTAATATTTGATTTAGATAAGACTATATCTATAGAGGAAAAAGATTCTGCTAGAGAATTACTTGTACAGGCAGTTAAACATATGGATTATAATTTAGATAATATTATAATAAATATTAATTTAATTTCATCTGATTATTGGAAGGAAGATATTAAAGATTTATTTGCTGCTGGAATAAGAAATTTTGGGATATATTTAGAAGAAGAAAAAAATATTAAAGAGATTGATGAATTTTTAAAAGCATTAGAAAATAAATCTAATGTGGAAGAGGGAAGTTCTAAAATTATATATTTTATAGGGAAACCATTTTTAATTATGAATATTCAAAATATAGTTATGAGTACAAATAGAATACTTGCTCTTTCTTTTAACAAAGAGGAGTTTAGAGGAAAGATAAAAGTAGAAAGACATAAAAATAATGAAGATCTATCTTTAGGTAAAAAAATGTTAGTTATGGGATCAGCACTTAAAGATATTTATTGTATTGATAGTCCCTTTGAAGATTTATCTGATGAAGATAATTTTATAAAAGAAATTAAAAATAATATGAATATTGGATTTAATGGAAAAATTTGTTTTCATCCATCTCAAGTTAGAATAATAAATAACATTTATAAAGATAGTTATTATTATAAGGATTAGTATGAAAGGAGAAAAATTGAAGAATTCTAATGAAATACCCGATTTTATAAAAGGTTATGGAAAAGTTAAACTTTACACAGAAAATAAAGTTAATGAAAAATCACAGGACAAAGTTTTAAAAAATATAAAAGAAAGTATAATTAAAAGTAATTTAATAAGTGGGATGACTATTTCCTTTCAAACTAATCATAGAAATAATAATAATATCTTAAATTTAATAATTGAAGAAATTGATAAGTTAGGAATAGAAGATATAAATTTAGTTGTTTCTTCCCTTGGAAAAATACACGAGCCTTTAATTAAATATATAAAAAAAGGAGTAATTACAAAAATAAGTACTTCTGGAATTAGAGGAGAAATAGCAAAGGAAATTTCAATAAATAATATATTAAAAAATCCTGTTATTTTTAGAAGTTCTGGAAATAAAGTTGATTCAGTAATTTCTGGAAAATTAAAAATAGATGTTGCCTTTTTAATTGCATCATCTTGTGATACAATGGGAAATTCTAATGGTATAGAAGGTAAATCAGCATTTGGTTCAACTGGTTATTCTATGACTGATATGAAATTTACAAATAAAGTTATTGTGATTACAGATAATATTGTGCCCTTTCCTTTGGAAAAAATTTCAATACCTATGGATTATGTAGATTATATAGTTAAGATAAAATCACTGACTATTAATACTAATTTTTTAAATTCTATTAAATTAACTAAAAATCCAAGAGAATTAATAATTGCAGAAAAAGCTGCAGAAATTCTGATTAAATTAGGATATATTAAAAATGGGTATTCTATTCAACCAGGACCTGGTGGAGCATTTTTAGCAATAAGTAAATATCTTAAGGAATATATGAAGAAAAATGAAATTAAAGGATCTTTTCTAAGTGGTGGGATTTCTGCTTATTTAGTAAATTTATTAGAAGAGGGATATTTTGAAAATATTTTTGATTTACAAAGTTATGATGTTATTTCTGCTAAATCTTTATTAAATAATGAGAAACATATGGAAGTTTCAGATGCTTCCTATGATAGAATTTTATCTGATTTGGATATAGCAATTGTAAATGCAACAGAAATAGATGTTGATTTTAATATAAATTTATTAACCGGATCAAATGGTGTGATAATGGGAGTTCCTACAGTGGCCCAAGATATTGCACATACTTCAAAAATTACAATTGCAATGTCTCCAAGCATGAGAAAAAGAATTCCTATAATAACTAAAAAAGTTACAAATACAGTTATTCCTGGTGAAGATGTTGACATACTAGTAACAGAAAGAGGAATTTGTGTAAATCCTAGGAGAAAAGATTTAATTAAAATTTTAAAGAAAGAAAATATAAAATTAACTAATATAAAAAAATTATACGAGACAGTTACTAAAATAACAGGAGTACCTAAGAAACCAACTTATACAGAAAATATAGTTGGAGTAATAGAATCTTCAGATGGAAAAGTAATTGACATAATAAAACAAGTGAAAAAATAGAAATAAAAGAAATAAATCTTCCTTAATTTATTAAAAATTAAGGAAGATTTATTTAAATATTGAAATTATAACCAACAGAAAGAGTTACTCTTTTATAATCATTACTTTCTTTAAAATTAAATAATTTATTATTATATTTAACTTTAATTTTGCTTCTAGTTATACCATACATTAATTCAACAAAAAAATCATTATATTCTATTCCTCCCCCAAAAGCTGTATATAAACCATTTTCACTACTTGAATCAAGTTTAAGACTATTAAAACGAAGATCAGAAGAATTAATGTTAAAAGAATATCCAAGATTAGCTTTTAAATATAGAGTTAAATCCTTATAATTAATATTATAGTTTAAAGTTCCATATATAGGAATAGAATCATATTCCATTCCAAAAGTAGTTAATGTAGGATTGTATTTATAAAATTTTCTGTTATTGTGTTTTTGATAAGAAATACCTAATCCAACTTTAAATTTATCATCAATTAACTTAAGTGCTTCAACAGAAAAATCATATGATTTTCCTTCTGTTTCATCAGTAAAATATTTTTGGGTACCTATATACTCATATTTTGAGGATAAATCAGTCCCAAATTTCACTGAAATTTGATCTATACATGTTTTTTTAGCAAAGACTGAAGTGGATGTAATTAGTAAAAATAAAATAATTTTTTTCATAACAAAACCTCCCATCATCTTTAAAAATAAGAAATTAAATCTACACTATAGTTATACAACATAAAAAAGTTAAAGGCAAGTTTTATATTTATTAATATTTATAAAATGTTATTTTATAAAATATTTATTTCTATTCTTATATTTCTGACTTCCTAAAAGTCCAAATTCTGAAAATTTTAAAACAAAGGAACGAATAGTTGCATAGGCAGCATTTCCAAAAGTTTTTTCTAATTCTTTTGTTGTAAATTCATTCTTTCCATAGTGAGACATAACAAAATTCCATAATTCCTTTTCCTTTAAAGTTATTTCCCCTGCATTTAATTTTTCTAAAAATATATCAAAAATATTTTCTTCGTTTCCATTAAATTCTAGTTTATTATATACATTTTCTATGAAATAGTTTATAAAAGGGGTCAGATCAATAACTTTTGATAGTTTTTCATTTTCTTCTATAATCTGAAAAGCTTTATAATAGTTATTTTTACTTTCATTTATATATTTTGAAAAAGATACAAATAAAGAAGTTGGATATCCTTTTTGAACTAGAAACCATAAATGTAATAATCTTGACATTCTTCCATTTCCGTCAAAGTAGGGATGAATATATGCTAAATAAAAATGTATCATTATAGATTTTATAAAATCATCTATATTTGATTTAGCATTAATAAATTTTATAAATTCATCCATATATTCAGGTAATTTTTCATAAGCTAATCCCTCATGAACTTCTTTTCCTCCAACAACAAATACTTTATCATGACGATAGAAATTGTTTGGTAAAAGTTTAGATTCATCTTTTAAATAATTGCCAATTGTTAAATCATATAAAATTTTTAAATTTTCTTTGTTTATTTTATTTGTGCTGTCACTTATAAAATCTAAACCTTTTTTTATTCCCATTATATGATTATCTTTATCATCATGTGTAGCATAACCCTTTAAAACATTTTCAATGTTTTTACGCTCTGAATGAATATTTTCTATTTTCAAAGTAGAATAAATTTCCTCATTCATTGCTTTAAATCCATAATTATATTCTGTTAGGTTTGGTTTAATTAGATTTTTTATAGAATTAATATTTAATGAAACTTTACTTGGTATAAAGACAATATTATTATTTTTAAAATCTTTTAACTTAACTTCATTAAACATTGTCATCTTTAATATATCTACACAATTATAAACAGCATCTTTAGAATATTTATATTTTAATTTTTTTAAGTTAAAGAAATCCTTATCATTTATTATATTAAAAAACAAAGTTGTTTCCATAGTTCCCTCCTTATCGACTGATACTAACTGATACCAATATATATCAGTTTACCATTAATTTATATATTTTTCAAGTAAATTAAAAAGAACTTAATTTCTTAAGTTCTCTCTAAAGTGATTGACTTTATCTTAAAAGATAGATAATAATATCTTTTAATTGTGTTTTAATATAACTCTTCCGATCATTTTTCCTGCAAGCATTTTATCTACTTCTTCAGAAATTCCATCAAGTCCAACTTCTTTAATTCCTGATTCTAGATTATGACCTTTCCATTCCATAGCTAATTTTTCCCAAACTGCTAACCTTTTTTCCATAGGACATTGAACAGAATCAATACCTATAAATCTAACTCCTCTTAAAATAAAAGGATAAACATTTGCATGAGGAATATCTCCACCAGCAACATTTCCGCAACTAGTTATAGTTCCACCATATTTAAGACTTCTTATTCCAGTTGAAAGAGGATTTCCTCCAACAGTATCAATAATTCCAGCCCATCTTTGTTTTAATAATGCTTTTCCAGATTGATCATCAATTTCTTCTCTACTAAGAACTCCCTTAGCTCCTAATTCTAAAGCAAATTTTTCTTCCTCTGGATTGTTTATAGTTGCATAAACATTATATCCTAATTTAGTTAAGAATTTAACTGAATGACTTCCAACTCCTCCAGTTCCTCCTATTACTAAAATATCTCCATCTTCAGGTTTTGTTTCTCTAATTAATTCAAAAACTGATAATGCAGAAGTGAAACCAGCAGTTCCATAAATAACAGCTTCTTTTAATGATAAAGCTTCTGGTTTTTTAACAACCCAAGAAGCAGGAACTCTAATATATTCTCCAAATCCTCCATCAGTATTCATTCCTAAATCATAACCTGTAAGGATAACTTCTTCACCTTTTGTAAATGTATCAACTGTTGAAGATTCAACAATACCAGCTGCATCTATCCCTGGTGTATGAGGAAATTTTCTAGTAACTCCTCTATTTCCAGTACATGATAATGCATCTTTATAATTAAGAGATGAGTATTTAACTTTTATAACTACCTCTCCTTCAGGTAAATCATTAATTTCTCTCTCTACTATTTTTCTAATAAATTTTCCATCTTCTTCAAAAATTCTTAAAGCTTTAAATAACATCGTTCCTCCTAAATTTTTAATTAGTACGAAACCGTACTTTATTAAGATAAGGTGATTATACAATAAAGTATGAAGAATGTCAAATTTTATTTATTATTATTTTTCAAAGTTTCTTTTAACTTTACGAAGTAAGCTAACTAATAACTCTTTTTCTTCATCAGTAAAATCAAAATATGTTTTAGCTAAAAGATTATCACTTATTTCTTTAAATGATTCTTTAAATTTCCAACCATTCTCAGTAAGAACAATTTCAGTTATTCTAGCATCTTGTTTATTTTTTTCCTTAGATATATATCCCAATTTTTCTAATTTCTTAACCATATCTGTTATAGTAGATTTCCTTTTCCCTGTTTTACTAACAATTTTATTAATTGTTAGTCTTCCTTCATTCATATACAATAAAGAAAATATAGTTCCATGAGAATTTATAATATCTGTAATATTATTTCTTTTTAATTCTTCATTAATATATTGACTACTCTTCTCATTAATTGTTGAAATCAAACCTATTATAGTATTTGTACTTTTCATTCTCGCCCCTTCTATTTAATCTAATTAATTTTTATTAAAATCTTTTAGGTACTCCTCTAATTCTTCCTTTGAAAATATAAACTCTGGCATTCCTGTTGAATAAGGTGCTAAAGTATAATGAGGATATTTTACAATTAATTTATCTTCCTTAAAATAAATATTTGCATTTTTTAATCTTACTCCATCACTTTCTAAGCTATCTTGAAAATAAAATACTTTAGTGTCATCATTATCTGATTTTTTAAAATCCTCTCTAATATTTTCTAATATTCTATTTTCAATATATGCCTTTCCCTCCTCTGTAAGAATGTCATTTACTTTTATTTCTTTCCCTGTTTTATTAGAATAATTATAAGAAACTATATTTGTTAATCCATGAGCTCCACCTTGATAATAATAATTATTTAATAAAATAGAAGTTAATCCAAAATCATTTTCATAAGTTTCGTATGATATTTTTTCTTCATATTTAATAGAACTATTCATATTATCTTGTAAGTATTCAATTTCTTTTAATTCTTCCTGTAAATCATTTTTTCCCTCTTCTATCATTTTTTTAAACTTTGCATTTTCCTTTGAAAAATCTTTATCTTTAAAAGAAAGTTGAGGAACAGAGTATTCATAAGAATAATATTTATTCTCTGATTTTTCTTTTATATTTTTAATAACTATTTTTTTCTCTCCCATACAACCTATTGATGCAACTAATAAAAAAGTTGTTATTATTTTTTTCATTTATATCTCCTTTCACAAAAACTAAAGTAATACCTATCTATTATATTACTTTTAATGTAATTAATCAACAAAATATAAAAAAGGGTAGATGTGTATCTACCCTTAGAAGAATCTTTTAATCAGTTAATATCTTTGTTAGCAAAGGTTCAAACTTGTCTTTTGTAGCTCCACAAATAGGACAAGTCCAATCATCAGGTAAATCTAAAAATTTTGTTCCAGGTTCAACATCAGTTTTAGGACTCCCCACCTCAGGATTATAAACATAGTTACAAAGAGTACATTTCCATTTTTTCATAATTTCCCCCCTTTTATATTAGTGTTTTTTATGGTGCTTTTTTTGTTTTGAAGGAATTATAGCCCATACCCTTACTGGAAGCCCATTAGCTTCTGAAATTCTAGGGGCAGCTATAAATATTAAAGATCCAGTTAAAGGAACTTTATCTAAATTTGCAAGTAATTCAACTTGAAATTTGTCTTGAGCTAACACATATCTTTCTGCTTGTAAATCTCCAACAGCACAACTTGTAATAGGAGCATCAGTATCTAAAGTTTCGTGTCCTACTCCTGCTATATGTCTTTCTTCAAATAAATATTTTAATGTTTCTATTGTCCATCCAGGATAATGTTCTTTTCCATCATAGTCTGCATTTTCTAATAAAGTTTTATCTGGCCATCTTTTTCCCCAACCAGTTCTCATGGCAACAAAACTATTTTCTGGAATTTTACCATGCTTAATTTCAAAATTAACAATATCTTCAATGTTTATTTCATAATCAAAATTATTTTCTACCTTCTCTGTAACATCTAATATAACTAAAGGAAGAATAGTATCTTTAATATGAAAATCATCTGAAGTTCTTCCCTCTTCTATAAAATGCCTTGGATAATCTATATGAGTTCCAAACTGTCCTGGAAATTTGAAACTTTGAATTTGTAAAGGCATTCCTTCTATATAGTTATAATCAACAAGATTAGTTCCTAACTCCACTGCATTCTCTGGAATCCCATCCCAAAAAGGACTTTCATTTGTTAATGAATGAGATAATTCTATCCATTCTAAAGATTTTAATTCACTTAATAACTTCCATAAATCATCTAACATAAACACCTCCATCATTATACAATACTATTAAAACATATATTTTGTTACAATAGGTTCTCTTGATTGAGTTTTATCATTAAAGTATTCATAGTAAGAAAGTAAAGAGAAACCACAATCAACAGAGACAACATCTTTTATTCCTAAGCTTTGTAAAATTAATGCTCCATTATAACTAGTTAATCCAGTTTTACAATGGATATAAACTGTTCTATCTTTAGGTATTTCATCTATTCTTTTTCTTATTTCACATATAGGAATATTAATAGCTCCTTTAATATGTACTTTTTCAAATATTTCTGGAGGTCTAGCATCTATTATGTATTCTCCATTTTCTACTAATTCTCTTACTTTAGCAAATGAACAATGCTTATATGTATCGTTCATTAAGTTACTTGCTATATATCCTGCATAATTAACAACATCCTTTGCTGTTCCAAAAGGAGGAGCGTAACATAATTCTAAATCTTTCAAATCATAAATAGTTCCATTATATTTAATGGAAGTAGCTATTACATCTATTCTTCTAGCTACATCTCCCTTACCTATAGCTTGGGCTCCTAATATTTTTCCTGTTGGAATTTCATAAACTAATTTAAAATACATAGGATTAGAATTTGGCATAATACTTACACTATCATGAGCAACTAAAGCAACAGTGTCATAATCGACATTTAAATTCATAGCTTTAATAAATCCTTCTGTCATCCCTGTGGAAGCACCATTATAATCAAAAACTTTTATAATAGAAGTTCCTATAAATCCTCTATTCTCAACAGGTAAATCATTAATATGATCTGCAACTGCTCTTCCTTGTTTTTGAGCTGGTCCTGCTAATGCGAGTTTAAAATAGTCATGAAATAAAGGACTATAAACTTCAATTGCATCTCCAATGGCATAAATATCAGAATCATTTGTCATATAGTTTTGATTTGTTCTTATTCCTCCCATTTTACCTATATCTAAGTTAGCATTTTTAGCTAATGTTGTTTCAGGTGAAACTCCAATTGCCATTAATACAAGATCTGTTTTTACTTTTTCCCCAGAAGAGAGAAGAACTTTATTTTCTTCAAAACCTTCTACTTTTTTATTTAAAATTAAGTTAACTCCTTTATCCATTAACTCTTTGTGAAAAATTTGCACCATATCGTAATCGAAGGGTTTTAAAATCTGTGGCATAGCTTCAATTAAGGTAATATTATAGCCAATTTCTCTTAAATTTTCAGCTGTCTCTACTCCTATGAAGCCTCCTCCAATTATTGTTATTTCTTTTACTTCTTTATCATTTAAAAATTTTATAATATTCATAACATCTACTACAGTTTTTACAGTAAAGACCTGTACTTTTTCTATTCCAGGAAACTTAGGTACAATTGGATTTGCTCCCGGAGATAAAATTAATTTATCGTAAGTTTCCTCATATATTTCCTCTGTCTCTATTTTTTTTACCTTTACTTTGTTATTCTTTCTATCTATTTCAATAACTTCTTCATTTATTCTAGCGTCAATATTAAAATTATTATAAAATTGTTTTGGAGTAGTTACAAATAAAGATTCTGTTTCTTTAATTACATTTCCTAGACGATAAGGTAATCCACAACTAGAAAAAGAAACATGAGGTCCTCTTTCAAACATTATAATTTTAGCTTTTTCATCTAATCTTCTAAGTCTTGTAGCAGCAGAAGCACCTCCAGCTACACCACCAATAATAACAATTTTTTTCATAATATCTCCCCCTTTTTCTTTAGAAAAAAAACAAAATAAAAAAAATAACCTATATCCTATTAGACTTAGATTAAAGCGATTTGGTTATAAAAAAATAAAATAAAAGAACTACGCATTAGTAGTTCTCTTAGAATTAAAATTATATGTCTTTATTTTTTATATTTATTATAAAATTCTTCTAGCAATTTATCTGTATCTAAATTTTTAGATTCAATATCTTTAAAATATCTATATGTTCCCACTGTTAATTCATTAGTTGCTCCTTCATCTGAAACAATAATTCCTTTATTATGCATTTGAAGAGTTGAGATTGTCCACATATGATTTATTCCCTCTTCTACGGCGTGGCGAAGTGCTCTTGCTTTTTTTTCTCCGTTTACAATTATTAATACTTCTTTAGCATCCATAATTGTTCCCACCCCTACAGTTAATGCAAGTTTTGGAACTTTTTCTAAATCTCCACCAAAATATCTTGAATTTGCTATAATTGTATCCATAGTTAATTCTTTATCTCTTGTTCTTGAAGTTAAAGATGATCCAGGTTCATTAAAAGCAATATGTCCATCAGGACCAATTCCTCCAACAAATAAATCTATTCCCCCATAAGATTCAATCTTATCTTCATATCTTTTGCATTCCTTCTTAAGATCTTTAGCCATCCCATCTAAAATATTTATATTTTCTTCTTTCATATCAACATGATTAAATAAATTTTCATGCATATATTTCCAATAACTTTGATCATCTTCCTTACTAAGCCCTACATATTCATCCATATTAAAAGTTACTACATTTTCAAATGAAATAATACCTTCCTTATAAAATTCAACTAATCTTTTATACATATCAATAGGTGTTCCCCCTGTAGGTAAACCTAATACAAATGGTTTTTCTTTAGTTGGATTAGCTTGTAATATTCTTTTAGCAATATGAATTGCTGCCCAGTCACAAAAACTTTTGTTTGTTATAATTACTCTCATTTATTCCTCCTAATAAAATAATTAATCAATTTTAAAATCACTTACTATTTTTAGAGCATCTCCTATATATTTTTCAGCAAGTTTTTTATTTCTTGTAATTAATGCCACATATATAATATCAACTATTGTTAATTGAGAAATTCTTGAATATAACGCAGTTGATCTAAAATTATTTTTTTCAACAACAGTATGTAAATTTACATCAGATAGCTCACTTATTGGATTTTTTGCCATTTGAGTAATAGAAATTATCTTAATATTTTTTTTCTTAGCTTCTTTTACTAAATTATATATATCTAAAGTTTTACCACTTTGAGATATTACAAATAACAAATCTTCTTCTCCTAGAGTGGAAATTGTAGATAATTGCATATGATAGTCAGATTCAAAGAAAGCCATTATTCCAAGTTCTCTAAGTTTATATTGTAAATCTCTTGCTATAATTCCAGAATAACCAGCACCAATAATCATAATTTTTTTAGCCTTTGTAATCATTGTAATGCTATCCACAATATCCTCTGTACTAATTATAGAATAAGTATCTTGTATTATATTACTATTAACATATACAACTTTTTTTACCATATCTTCCATTTCGTTTCCGCCTTTTAAATCTTCGTAAACAAAATTAACTTTTTCCTTTGCTTCTCTTCTCCCCATATCCTTTCCAAAATCAACCTTAAATTCAGGGAAACCAGAATATCCCATTTTTTTAGCAAATCTAACTACAGAAGCTTGACTTGTTTCACATTCTTCTGCTATTTCATAGGTATTCATATGCATTATCTTATCTAAATTATCTAGTATGTATTTGCTGATCTTCTTTTCCTTTTTAGTAAACATACCTTGCATTTTATTTAATTTGGATATTACACTCATTTCTTTTCGCCCCCTGGAAAGTATCTTTTAATTTTAGATTCTTATGTATATCATTTAAAACTCTTCTTTTATTTAGTGTCCAAGTTGGTAATAACAATTCTTCTTTTTTTGCATCACCAGTTAATCTATGTATAACTATATTCTTATCTAATCTCTCTATAAGTTCAATAACTGTTTCAACATATTCTTCTTCACTATATATTTTAAATTCTTCTTCATTATAGTATTCTTCTAATTTGCTATCTTTTAAAATATAAAGCATATGTATCTTTATTCCCCAGGACTTAACTTCGTTTATAAGATTAACAGTATCATATAAATCCTGCTTTTCTTCCTTTGGAAGAGATATTATCATATGAGTTACAAATTTAATATTTAATGCTCTTAAATTTTTAGCGGTTTTTATATATTTTACTGTATCATAACCTCTATTTATTATTTTTCCTATATTATCATTAGCAGTTTGTAATCCTAATTCTATCCATAAAAAATAATCCTTATTAATTTCTTCTAATAATTGTAAAACTTCTTTATTCATGCAATCAGGTCTTGTTGCAATAGCTATACCTATTACCTTTTCATGAGAAAGAGCTTCATAATATATCTTTCTTAAATAGTTTATATCACCATATGTATTTGTAAAATTTTGAAAATAAGCAATTACATTATTATCTTTATTTTTAGATTTTATAAATTCTAGTTGTTCATCTATCTGACTAGTAATACTTTTAGTTCTAGACCCTGCAAATTCTCCACTTCCAGCATCACTACAAAAAATACAACCTTGTGAAGAAATGGTTCCATCTCTATTAGGACATGTAAAGCCTCCATCTAAAGAAACCTTATATATCTTATGAAGAAATTTTTCTTTTAAATAATTATTTAGAGAATAAAATCTATCATTATTCATGAATCCCTTCCTTTTCTAACTTCTCTTTTCTATGATTTTCCATTTCCACTTTAGAAAATATACATCCACAATAATCTTGTCTATATAAATCATATTCCTTAGAAAGTTTAATAGATTCTTGATATCTTCCTTTTTTCTTAAAATCATTATAAAAATAATTAATAGAATATTTCTTTTGTAAATTTTTCCCTATTTCATTTATCCACTGGGCATTCTTTAAAGGGCTGATCGTTAAAACACTTGCAAAATAATCATAATTATTTTCCCTTGCATATTTTGCTGTTTCTTCTAAACGAATAGTGTAACATAGATAACATCTTTTTCCACCTTCCTTTAAATCTTCCATTCCTTTAACTTTATCAAAAAAATCTTCTTTAGGATTATATCTTCCCTCTTCTATGAAAATATTATAATTTCTCTTTTTTATATATTCTTTTAATTCTTCTAATCTCTTATAATACTCAGATTCTTCTGTTGTATTAGGATTATAATAAAATAAAGTAATATCAAAATAATCCATTATAGCTTCTAATACAGCTGAACTACAAGGAGCACAACAAGCTTGTAAAAGTAATTTTGGTTTTTTATCTTTTGTTTGTATATCTTTTATTTGATTTTGCATTTCTAATTCATAGTTAATTTTTATTTTATTCCCTCTATTTTCCATAATTACACCTCACTTATATTCTAATATACTTTTGACTTAATTTCAAGAGATAATTCAAAAAAATGAATTTTTAAATCAAAAATTATCCAAATAAAAAAGGCATATAAATGCCTTTTCATATTAACCTTTTTTAACAACAGATGTTTTTAATTGCATTGGTCCAAAACCAGGAACTTTACAATCAATATCATGATCTCCATCAATAAGTCTTATATTTTTTACTTTAGTTCCTCTTTTGATAACTCCAGAACCACCACCAATTTTTAAATCTTTGATAACAGTTACAGTATCTCCGTCAATTAATATATTTCCATTTGCATCTTTATATACTTTTTCTTCCGCTTCTTCTTTAATACTATTTTCAGACCACTCATAAGCACATTCTGGGCAAACAAATAAAGCTCCGTCTTCATAAGTGTAATCAGATCCACATTCTGGACAATTTGGTATTGTTTTCATTAAGCCTCCTAATAATAATTTGATATATTCCTGCACATTGTACTATGTTTTTTATCCTTTGTCAATTTATTAATTAATACATATTATTCCCTGACTTTTAATACCCTGCTTTATTTTCCCCTCTTCTTTTAGTTCTTCTATTAATTTTCTGACTCTGTATTCACTTATATCATAGGTCTTTGAAAGCTTTTTAAAAATCTTAATTCTTCCTATAGAATAATTATTTTCATAAGCTTCTTTTATTATATATATAATATCTTTTTTTATTTGTTTTTTATTAATTTTCTTTAATTTTATTTTTTCCTTAGCTTTTATCTTATCTCTTAGAAAATCATTTTTAAGTAGAGTTTCTAAAGTTATAGTATTATACTCACTTAATACTATAGCATAAGAAATAGTATTAAGTAGCTCTCTTACATTTCCTTCCCATATATAATTTTTTAAAAAGTTCATTGCTTCCTTGGATATTATATAATTTTCATAGGCATTTTTCATTAAAAAATCCTCTATAATAGTTTCTATATCTTCTTTTCTTTCTCTTAGAGGGGGGATTCTCAAATAACCATTTCTTAATCTATAATATAAATCTTTCCTAAATTTGTTTTCTTGGCACATTTGATATATATCCTTATTAGTAGCTGCAATAATCCTAATATCTATGGGGATTATTTTTTCTCCCCCTAGTCTAACAACTTCCTTTTCTTCTAATACTCTAAGTAATCTTGATTGGATTTTAGGACTAATATCTCCTATTTCATCAAGAAATATTGTTCCTCCCTCAGCAAGTTCAAAAAATCCTTTCTTACCACTAGTACTTGCCCCTGTAAAAGCTCCCTTCTCATAACCAAAAAGTTCACTTTCTATAATAGTCTCATTCAATGAACTAAAATTAATAGGGATGAAGGGTTTATTTTTTCTAGGAGAAGAATTATGGATAGCTGAAGCAAATAGTTCTTTTCCTGTTCCTGTCTCCCCTTCTAATAAAACAGTCATTTCAGTTTTAGCTAGTTTTTCTATTTTATTTTTTAGTTCTCTTATCTTTTGTGATTCTCCTATTATATCTTTTAAAAGATATTTTCCTTTAAAATTACTTTCAGATCCCTTTTTTTCTCTTTTTATATTTATATATGTGAAATCTTGAAATTTACTTTTTTCTAATATAAATTTATTATTTTCCATTAAAATAATTTTAACTAAATCATTTTTTTCTTTTAAAAATTCCATTATATCTTTTTGTTTAAGATGTTTTTCTGACTCTTTATATTTTATTTCTAGGTTCATATCTTTAATAATATCATTTTCCAATGAAAAATCCTTGAATTTGTCCTTATAAAATAGTACATAATTTTTTCCTAAAGTTTCTATTAGATTATATAGACTATCTAATTTTTCTTTTTCTTTATTTAAATTTTTATATTTTTCTTCATTTAATTTAACTATTTTATTTAAAAATTTATTTGAAATTCTGTTGGTATTTAAAGAAAGTAAGTCCAATTCATTTAAAATTAACATCAATGTTTCTGTTTCAATAAGCCTAGAACCAATATCATATATTTTTTCAACAAATGGAGGTACCTTGTCCACTTCTCCAGGGGTAATAGCAATCTTAAACTTATCTATTATTCCTGGCTTTTCAGGATAATATGGAATAAACTTTAAATGTTTTACACCTATGTCTTTTAGTGAAGAAAGAGCTTCATAGGTAGAAGCTTTGGAATCATTTACAAAAAGAACCTCCTCTTTGTACTTAATATTGAACAAAATATCTATATTGTTATAATTTATTGTTCTCTTAGCTACAATAAATTTATCTAAAGGAAAACTTATTTTTCTTTTTTTTACTTTTTCAAGGGCAGAATTACTTGAAAACAATATCAAATCTCCCTGAATTTCATTTTCTCCTAACTCATCCAATGAATATCCATTGATAATGACATCTTCAAATAAAAATTCCTTAAGTTGTTTTAATAAATTAGTTTTAGTTACATACGTACCTGCTATTAAAGTTATAATCTTCATATCTTCCCCTCTTCTTTGGATTTGTTTAGGTGTTATATTAGTATAACATAAATAAAGGAAAAATATATTATTTTTTAAATGAAGTTTACATCCCTCATGTGTATTATATTAGTTTATTTATCGTGATTTTGTTCTAATAAAGGAAAAAATAAGTTTGGCATAAAAATTGCTTTATAAGTAATCAAATAAAATTTATAAAGGAGAGATATTTATGAAAAACACGTTAAAAAGAAAACCCACGCTGATGGAGGGATTATTCCCTATTTTATTTATGATTTTTGCCTTGTCTATAGGTTATGGATATTTAAGATTTAGAACAGAACCTATTCTTATTTTATCTAGTTTTGTAGCAGGAGTCTTAGCTTTAAGACTTGGATACAATTGGGAAGAAATGCAAGAAGCAATTATTCAAAAAATTGCAAAGGCAATGCCTGCAACATTAATATTATGGAGTGTAGGATTTTTAATTGGTGCTTGGATGTTTTCAGGAACAGTTCCAATGATAATATATTACGGAGTACAAATAGTTAATCCTAAATTCTTATTAGTAACTGCATTTTTAATAACTGCAATAGTTTCAACAGTTACTGGAACTTCTTGGGGAAGTGCAGGAACTATAGGTGTTGCTTTAATGGGAATAGCAGGTGGACTTGGTGTTTCTTTACCTGCAACAGCAGGAGCTATTGTTGCTGGAGCATATTTTGGAGATAAAATTTCTCCTCTTTCAGATACTACTAACTTAGCACCAATTGCAGCAGGAAGTGAATTATACGAACATATAAAACATATGCTTTATACAACAATTCCAGCAGCATTAATATCAATAGTTATATATTTATTTGCAGGACTTAACGCAACTGGACAAGTAGCAACTCCTGAAAAAGTTACAATGTTATTAACACAGTTAGATAGTATGTTTAACTGGAATATTATTTTAATTCTTCCGGTTTTATTAATTATAATTGGTTCTGTTAGAAAATGGCCTTCAATCCCTACTATGCTAGGAACAAGTATATTTTCAATTGTCTTAGGTGTTTTAATTCAAGGATTTACTTTAAAAAATGGATTGACATCTTTAGTAAAAGGATTTAATATTAATATGACAGGCTTTGAAGGAACAGTTATGCCAGATGTTATTAGATTAATAAATAGAGGTGGAGTTGTATCAGTTACTGGAACTACTGTTTTAGTATTCTGTGCTATGGGATTTGCTGGAATTATTAGTGTATCAGGAATGCTTGATGTTGTTCTAGGAGAAATTCTTTCTAGAGTAAAGACTACTGCAGGTATTATTACTTCTACTATATTATCTTGTTTCACAATGGCTTTTGTTACAGGAAGTTCTTATTTAACAATACTTATTCCAGGAGAATTATTCCAAGACACTTATATAAGAAGAGGGTTACATCCTAAAAACTTATCAAGAACATTAGAAGATTCAGGAACAGTTTTAGTTCCATTAGTTCCTTGGTCTGCTGCAGGTGCTTATATGACAGCAACATTAGGTGTTTCAACTTTTGAATATGCACCTTGGGCTATATTAAATTATTTAGGAATAATCGTAGCTATTATACTAGCTTTCACTGGATTTGGAATTGCTAAATTATCTTTAGAAGAAAAGACAGCATTTATGGAAAAATTAAATATTAAAGAGGAGGAATAAGTAGAGAATGTTTATACTTATAAAAAATATTCAAGTTTACTCTCCTGAGAATATAGGGGAAAAGGATGTATTAATATGTAATGATAAGATTGTAGAGATTGAAGAGAATATATCTTACGCTTTAAAAGATTTAAAAATAATTGACGGTACAGGAAAAAGGTTAGTTCCTGGTATAATGGATCAACATATTCATGTTATTGGTGGTGGAGGAGAAGGAAGCTTTAAAACTAGAGTTCCTGAAGTTAATCTTTCTGATCTAATAAAAGGTGGAGTTACTACTGTTGTTGGATTACTTGGAACAGATTGTCTTACTAGAAGTGTTGAAAATTTAGTTGCTAAAACTAAAGCTCTTAAAGAAGAGGGGATTAATGCATATTGCTTAACAGGGGGATATGAATTTCCATCTCCTAGTCTTACTGGAAATGTAAAAAAAGATATAGTATTTATAGATGAAATTATTGGTATAAAACTAGCTCTTTCTGATCATAGATCATCAATAGTAACAAATAGCGAGTTAGCTAGACTTGCTTCAGAAGCAAGAGTTGGAGGAATGCTTTCTGGAAAAGCAGGTTATGTAACTTTACATATGGGAAACGGAGCTAGATCTATAAAACCAATATTTGAAGTACTTAAGGATACTGATATTCCTATTAATCATTTTAGACCTACTCATGTTGGAAGAAAAAAAGAATTATTCTATGACTGTATTGAATTTAATAAAATGGGAGGTTACATAGATATAACTGCTGATGATAGAGGAAATATTATGAAAGTAACTGAACTTTTTAAAATTTTAATAGAAAACAAAGGAGATTTATCTAAGGTAACTTTAACTTCTGATGGAAATGGAAGTTGGTCTAATTATGATAGCTCTGGAAAAATGATAGAAATTGGAGCTGCTAAATGTAATGTCGTTTTGGAAAAGATTATTGAATTAGCAAAGGAAGATATATTTTCTTTAGACCAAGCTCTTAAATTTGGTACTTCTAATGTTGCAGATGCTCTTGGTATTTCTAATAAAAGAGGATATATTAAAGAAGATTATTTTGCAGATTTAGTTATATTAGATGAACATTTAGAACTTGACGGGGTTATAAGTAACGGAAGAATAATGATGGAAGATAAAGAAATCCTTGTTAAAGGAACATATGAGAAATAAAATAATAAATTTAACTTAAACAGATGAATTTACTCCACTTTAGTGCTATAATAAAGTATATTTAATTTTTTGAAAGGAAGTGGAAACATGGGAGCTTTAACTGGATTAAAAATACTAGATTTTTCAACATTATTACCTGGACCCTATGCAACTTTAATGCTTGCAGATTTAGGAGCTGAAGTTTTAAAAATAAGTTCTCCTACTAAGGGAGATATTGTAGCAAACTATCCTCCATTTATAGAAGATAGTAGATTATCTGCAAATCAAGCTTGGCTTGGAAGAAATAAAAAAAATATGTTTTTAAATCTAAAATCAGAAGAGGGAATAAATATAGTTAAAAAATTAGTTGAGGATTATGATATTGTAGTTGAACAATTTAGACCTGGAGTTATGAAAAGATTAGGACTTGATTATGAAACTTTAAAAAGCATTAATCCAAGACTTATTTATTGTTCTCTTACTGGTTACGGGCAAACAGGACCTATGAAAAATAATGCAGGGCATGATATCAATTATCTTGCTAGAAGTGGAAATATGTCATATTCAGGAAGAAAATCCACTGGACCTGTTTTAACAAATATGCAAATAGCTGATATTGGAGTTGGTTCTCTTCACTCTGTTGTAGGTATTCTTGCAGCAGTTAATTATAGAAATACTACAGGAAAAGGTCAATATATTGATGTTGCCATGTTTGATGGATTAATCCCTTTCCATGCAATGGAAGGAGCGAGCTTTCTCGCAACTGGAGTAGAATCTAAAAGGGAAGAAACTAGACTTAATGGTGGAAGTATGTATGATTTCTATGAAACAAAGGACAATAGGTACTTAAGTGTTGGATCTCTTGAACCTAAATTCTGGAAGAATTTTTGTGAATGTATTAATTTAACAAATCTAATAGAACTTACAGTTATGCCTGAGAATGTCTCTGAAATAAAAGAAATTATAAAAAATAGATTAAAAGAAAAAACTCTTAATGAATGGATGGATATATTTAAAGGAAAAGATGTATGTGTTGAACCTGTTTTAAATATGAAAGAAGCTTTAATAGATGATGAACAAATAAAAGCTCGTGAAATGGTTGTTGAGGTAAAGGTTCCAAATACTGAAAAACTAAAAATAAAACAAATGGGTTCTCCTATAAAATTATCTGAATGTCCTGTTAAATACTATGAAGGTGGATATCCTTTAGGATATCATACAAAGGAAGTTTTAGTAAAACTTGGATATAGTGAAGATGAAATTAAAAAGTTATTAAAAGATGAGATTATATAATCTCATCTTTTTTTATGCATCTTGTTTAGTTGGGGCAATGACTAATTCTCTAATATTTACTTCTTGAGGCATTTCATACATAAACTTAACTGACTTAGCAACATGTTTAGGATCCATAGATTTTCCACCCATAGTTTCTTTCCACTGGTTATATCCATCTATAATTTCAGAGTCTGTTGTATGAGATAATAATTCTGTTTCAGCTGCTCCAGGTTCTACTGTCATTATACGTACATTTGTATTTGCAACTTCTCCTCTAATTGTTTCACTTAAAGCTGATACTCCATATTTTGAAGCGCAGTAAGCAGCGTGATTTGGAAATGGTTTAATTCCAGCTATTGAAGATATGTTTATAATAGTACCTTCATTTCTTTTAGTCATATCTTCTAAAACTATCTTCATTCCATTTAAAACTCCCATTACATTAACATTTAACATACTTTGCCATTCTAAAGGATCTTGTTTTTTTATATTTCCAAGTAACATTATTCCTGCGTTATTTACTAATAGATCTGCCTTTCCATATCTTCCCTCTGCTTCTCTCACTGCTTTTTCAAATTCTTTATAATCTGTAACATCTACTTTTTTAACTAAAGTATTAGATAAATTATAACCTTCCATAATTTCAGTTCTTCTTCCTATTAATAATAAAGGATAGCCAGCTTTATTAAATAAATATGCCATTTCTCTACCAAAACCACTACTTGCTCCTGTAATTATAACTAATTTTTTCATTTTATCTCCTTTACACTTATATTTTTTAATGCTATAATTCTTTAAATCATTATGTAAATAATAACAAGTTACTTTACTAAAAACAAGTACGGTATTTATGTTAGTTACTGAAAAAAATGTTAGTATTATTAAAATTAGGAGGGTTATGGAAAAGATAAAAATAGGCTATGAAATAGAAGTTACATTACATATGATAGGAGGAAAGTGGAAAGGCTTAATTCTTTATCATTTAATAGAAAATGGAAGTGAGAGATTTAATGCTCTACATAGATTTATTGGAAAAACTTCTCCTAGAACTTTAACAAATCAACTTAGAGAACTTGAAAAAGATGGCTTAATAAATAGACAAGTATTTGCAGAGGTTCCACCTAGAGTAGAATATTCAGCTACTGAAAAAGGAAAATCTTTATATAAAATACTAGAATTAATGTGTGAATGGGGCTATGAAAATAAAGATGAGAGGTTTGAAATTTTAAATCCTCAATGTAAAGATTAAAAATTGTTGCATAAGCAACAGATAACTAATAAAAAATGTCTTATAATTATATTGTAAAGAAAAAGAAATAACATTAATTATAAGGATGGTTGATATTATGAAAAATGAGAAAATTGTATGGATGAACAAAGCAGATAGTTTTGAGGTTATAGATGTAAGAAAAGCAAGTGGTAACTTTTTAACTGGTATGTTAAATAAAGGAAAAGAAAAAGAAGTAGGAGAAGGAATAATTGTAATTCAGTCCTTTGAGCCAAAACCTTTGTATAAAGCTTACGAAGATTTAGGATATGAATATTATACTGAAAAAATTAATGAAACAGAATACAAAACATATTTTTTTAGAATATCTAAAAAAGAAATGAGTCAAAAGAGTGGAGACATGCCTTTTAAACCAACTTCAATACTTAATTATAAAGAAGTTGATAGTAGATTAGCTGATACAGTTGTTAATTTCTGGGAATTTATTTGGGAGAAAGAAAATCCTGCCATTGATTTAAAAACAAAATTATTACTTTCTTTAGCAAATGCAGTTGGAGCAGGAAGATATAGACAAGCTACTAGAGAACTTATAAAAGCTTATTCAATTGGTCTTAAAACAGAAGAATTAGATGAACTTTTCTCTTTATTTGCTTGGAATCAAGGGATTGGATATTTTTCATCAGAAATAGGACCTTCTACTTTATTTAAAACATATAAATTTATAAAAGGTCAAGAAAAATTAGGAAAAGATAG
The DNA here is from genome assembly GCA_030673965.1 of Fusobacterium sp. JB019. Classification (NCBI taxonomy): domain Bacteria; kingdom Fusobacteriati; phylum Fusobacteriota; class Fusobacteriia; order Fusobacteriales; family Fusobacteriaceae; genus Fusobacterium; species Fusobacterium sp. JB019. The sequence goes on from JAUTCN010000002.1 coordinate 272,700, forward strand.
AAGTGAAATTATGAAAAAATTAGTTGAGTTATTTGGAGATAAAAATCCAGATGTTAAGACTATTTAAAAAGAAGCGAGCATTTGCTTGCTTCTTTTTATCTTGATGGCTTATAATCTATTGGAGCTGTTCCAAATAAATATTCTTCTTGTTTTAATAATCTTTCTAAAAGTAACATTTTTTCTGCGATTCTTCTCATACCTCTAATATCATCAAAATCCGCATCTAAAGATAAATCAAATCTTTTCCTTAAAAAGGAATAGTTCTTTTTAAGACTTCCCTTAATTCTTTCTAAAGAAGAAGGTTTTCTTAAACAAAAAAGAATCTCTTTTTTTAAAACTTGCAAATCATAATTTGTTAAATCTCCTATTTTATGTCCAAAATCACGAGCCCATTCATTATCTAGTTCTTGACATAAAAATTTTAAAATATGCCAAACTTCATAAAGATCCTTTGGTTTTTCTATATTTTGCCTTTTTAGCCATACAAAAGCTTGCAATCTTCTTCTTGAATCCCACCATTTTACTGGGCTTTGAAGATCTGAAGAGGGAATTAAGAATATCTCTTGATCTAATAACATTGCTCCAAATAATCCAGGTGGATGACCTAATCTTTTATTTTTTAATGTAGTTCTGTAAACACCACAGCTAGGACTACCTTCCATATAAATAAATACTTCTACATTACCATTTTTAAGAGTTTCTATGCAAGCATTAGATCCAGCTAAAAGTTTATCTGTTAAAACTCTTCCATGTCTATTTTTTATCTGAGATCGTCCATTTAAAACATCAAAACCATTTCCTCCAACAATCCTTATAGGTTCCCTTGGAACTCCCATCCCAGACATAACTTCAGGACATACAGGATGCCAAATATAATCTGCTTTTTCCCTTTCTAAATATCCAAGCATATCATAACCTTTAACATTATATCTAACTTTAGCACCAATTTGACAAGCAGAAATACCAATATTTATTCTTTCTTTTAATTTAAAATCCATATTTCCTCCTTGAACTATATCTATATTTAATTATTATAAATAAAACTTTCCTTAATTCAAGTGTACCCCTTTAATTTCTAAATGTCAAAAGATAGATTAGATACTTATTCTTATAAAAATTTTTCAATTATTAATTTAGTTACTGTTATTGTACATACTACCATAAAAATAGGTCTTACAACTTTAACTCCGTTTTTTATAGCAAATTTTGCTCCTATTTGACCTCCAATAAACATGATTATACTTAATGGAATAGCGTATATATATACTACTTTTCCTAAAATTATAAATCCAATAACAGCTGCAATGCAAGCAAATAAATTAGTTACCTTTGTATTAGCTGAAGCTGTAACAAAATCAAATCCATAAATTTTTATATAAGCAAATAATAAAAATGATCCTCCTCCAGGTCCAAAGAATCCAATATAAAAACTAACTATAAAAGTAGCGAGCCAACCATAAATTTCAGTTTTTCTATCTAAAACTTTAAATGTATTTTCAAATCCTATTTTCTTATTTAAAAAAGTATAAACTGTTAGAAGGAACAAAAGAATAACAACTACAGGTTCTAAAAATTTATCATCTATTCTACTAACTGTATAAACTCCTAACGAGGAAGCAAAAAAAGAAATTATTGCAGGATATTTTATAACAGAGATATTAATTTTACCTGAAACTAAATATCTTAAAGAACTACCTAAACATAAAAAAACAGAAGAAAATTTATTAGTACCTAAAGCAAAATGAATAGGCATTCCTGTAAAAATATAAGCAGGAACAGTTATAATTCCACCACCCCCAGCAATAGCATCAACAAAAGCTCCCGTAAAACAAGCTACACTTAAAAATAAAAATTTTCCCAGTGAAAAACTTAAAAACATATCCTCCATAATTCTCCCCCTGATTTTTTCATTATATTAAAGATAGTAGCATAGTAAGACACTATAAAACAATATAAAATAATAATAACTTTTATTTAAATATGTTATATAATGATATTATATACTAACTATAAGGGAGATTTTTATGGAAACTGATAATTTAACAAAAGATTCAATTTTTAAACTCATAAAAAATATTGCTATTCCTGCAAGTACAGGATTAATTTTTAATACTTTTTATAATGTTGTAGACACTTATTTTGCAGGGAAAGAAATAGGTACAGCTGCTCTAGCTGGAATAACTATTGGTTTCCCTATTTATTTTATTTTAATTGCTATAAGCACTGGTATTGGAAATGGTACTACTGCCTTAGCTTCAATTGCTCTTGGAAGAAAAGATAGAGAAACTTATCATTCTCTCGCACTTAATTCCATGGTTATAGGTTTTGTTTCAAGTCTACTTATAGCTTTATCTATAAAGAATTTAGTTCCTTTTTTATTCAAATTTTCAGGAGCTAGTGGAACAGAGTTAAATTATGGGATAGATTATATAAATACTATTTTTATAGGTTCTATTTTCTTTATAATTAATTCGATTTTAAATGCTCTTTTAGTAGCTTATGGAGATACTAAATCCTATAGAAATTTCTTAATTATTGGATTCTTTTTAAATATCCTATTAGATCCTCTATTTATTATGGGTTGGTTTGGCCTTCCTAAACTAGAAACAATAGGAGTAGCTCTTGCCACTGTTTTAGTTCAAATGACAGGAACAATATACCTTGGAAAAAGACTTTATCAAAATCATATTTTTAAATTTGAATTATTTAAAAGATGTAATTTAAGACTTAAAACAATTTTAGAATTATTAGAACAAGGTATTCCCTCTGCTTTAACTACAGCTACTACAGCTCTTGGAGTATTTGTAATTAATTATTTTATCTTGAAAATTATGCCAGGTCCTGTTACAATAGCAGCTTACGGAGCTGCCATGAGAGTTGAGCAATTAGCTTTAATTCCTACAATGGGATTAAACACTGCTGCTATTACAATTTCAGGTCAAAATTTTGGTGGAAAAATATATTCTAGAGTTATTGAAGTTAAAAATAAGACTTTATTAATAGGAACTACTTTTATTACTCTTGGAGGGATAATTATTTATCCCTTTATTTCTTCTTTAATTGGAATCTTTGCATCTGATATTAATGTAATAAATGCAGGAACTCATTATTTACAAATAGAGATTTTAGCTCTTCCTACATATATAATACTTGGCTTATATTTAAGCGTATTACAAGGAATCAAAAAACCAAATTGGGCTGTTTTCATAGGAACATTTAGACAAATAATTATGCCTTTTGTTCTATTTAACATTTTTACCAAGGTTTTTAATATGGGAATTACAGGTATTTGGATAGGAATAGTTATTGTAAATTGGTTAGCTGTTATTTTAACTTATTTTTACGGAGAATATACTCTAAAAAGAATATTATTATTAGGAGATGAAAAGTGAGCAGAGGAAAAAATTTAACAGAAGGTAATATTTTAAAGATTCTTATTTCTTTGGCCTTGCCAATTATAGGAACATCTTTTTTACAAATGACCTATGGACTTGTGGATATGGTTTGGATTGGAAAATTAGGAAGTAAAGCTGTAGCTTCAATAGGAACAGCATCCTTTTATATTGGTATGGGTTATTCCATAAATTCTATTATTGTTATGGGAGGAGGAATAAAAACAGCCCACTCAATAGGAGCTAATAATAAAAAAGATTTACATGAATATATTAACTCAGCTTTTACTATAAATATAGTAATTTCTATAATGTATTTTATTTTTTTATATTTATTTAGAGGTCCATTAATTAAATATTTTAATTTGAATGATGTTCAAGTTGAAATGGACGCTATTAAATATTTAGTTATTGCAGGATTTAGTCTAATATTTTTATTTGAAAATATGCTTTTTATGAGAATTCTAAATAGTTTTGGAGAAACTAAACTTCCCTTTAAAATAAGCGCTTTTGGAATTGTTTTAAATATAATATTAGATCCTTTATTCATATTTATATTAAATTATAAAGTTACAGGAGCTGCTATTGCAACCTTGTTGTCTCAAGGAGTAACTACACTTCTTTATATTAAAGTTTCTAAAAAATATTTTTCCTTATCTTCACTTTTTAAAATATATATTGATAAGATAAAAAATATTTTTAAATTAGGAATTCCTGGTGGTATCCAGCGTATTATATTTACAAGTATTAGTATTGTTATTGGAAGAGTTGTTTCAAGTTTTGGACCTGAAGCAATTGCTGCTCAAAAGATAGGAGTTCAAATAGAATCTATTTCCTACATGACAGCTTGGGGACTTTATGGTGCCATGTCTGCATTTGTTGGTCAAAATTTTGGTGGAAAACAATTATTTAGAATAAAGAAAGGATTTAAAATAGCAAGCGTATTATCCATTTGTCTTGGACTTTTCACATCTATTTTATTTGTTTTCTTCCCAGATATGTTAATGAGAATATTTATAAAAGATCCACAAACAATTGCAATAGGAAGAAATTATTTAATCATTTTAGGATATACTCAAATATTTATGTGTATTGAGATTGTTTCAAGCGCTTCTTTCCATGGTATTGGAGCTCCAAACATTCCTTCCTTTGTAAGTATTATTTTTACAGCTTCTAGAATTCCAGTTGCATATTATTTATCTTCAATTTATGGAATTAACGGAGTTTGGATAGCAATAAGTTTATCTATGTTAGCTAAGGGATTAATCACACCAACAGCTTTTACATTTAAATTAAAAAGTTTAATAAATAAGAATGGAGGAATTTATGAATAAAATAAATTTTAAAAACATCATTAGAGATAACGACCTATCTGATTTTTTTAATCAAGGAAATTTTGGACTTGAAAAAGAAAATTTAAGAACTGACCTACTAGGAAATCTTGCATTAACAGATTTTCCTAAAGACTTTGGAGATAAAAAAACTAATCCCTATATAACTGTTGATTTTTCAGAAAGTCAAATAGAAATGATAACACCCTCTTTTAATAATTTAGATAAAACATATAATTTTTTAAAAAATTTAAATGATATTGTTACAACAAGTCTTAAGGATGAATATCTTTGGCCTCAAAGTATTCCTTGTATTATACCAGAAGAAAATATGATACCAATTGCTAAATTTTCAGGAGAAGAGGGAAGAAAATCAGAAGAATATAGAAAAGGATTAGCTGAAAAATATGGAAGAAAGATTCAGCTTATTTCAGGGATACATTATAATTTTTCTTTTTCCAATGATTTTCTAGAGCTTTTACATAAAAAATCTAAATCTAAATTAAGCTATAAAGATTTTAAAAATGAACTGTATCTTAAAACAACTAGGAACTTTTTTAAATATGGTTGGCTTATTATTTATCTTCTAGGAGCTAGTTCCACAGTACATAAATCATATAGGCGAACTTGCATTGAAAATATGGAAAAATTAAATCAGAACTCTTTTTATTTCGATGGAACTCTTTCCTTTAGAAATGGAAAATGTGGTTATAAAAATAAAGATAAATTTTTCATTTCTCATGATCTAGTTGAAAATTATGTTAATGATATTAAAGAATTGATAAAATTAAACATATTAGATGGAGCAAGGGAATATTATAGTCCAATAAGATTAAAATCAAAGGACCCTCATAATATTCTTGATTCTCTTTTGAAGGACGGCATTGAATACTTAGAAATTAGAACAATTGATATTAATCCTTTTTCTCAAACTGGAATTAATCTAGAAGATTTAAAATTTATACATTTACTTATAAAATATTTTGTTCTTAAGGAAGAAGATCATGAATTTAATGAAAATGATTATACGAGATTTTTAAAAAATCAAGAATTAATTGCCAATGAAGGAAGAAATCCTAATCTTGAAATTAATTGTTGTAAAGATAATCCTATAAAAATAACTGATTATGCACTTGAATTATTAGAAGATATTAAGACTAATTTAAAAGATATTAATTTATTTTCAGCTGAAGATTTAGATATTTTAAATTTTCAAAAAAATAAAATAGAAAATCCTGAAACTCTTTATGTTAATAAATTATTAGAAGAAGTTAGTAAAAAAGGATATGTTGAATTTCATCTTGATCAAGCAAAAAAATATTTAGCTGAAAGTAAAAATAAAAGTTTTGCTTTAAAGGGCTATGAAAATCTAGAACTTTCTACACAAATACTATTAAAGGAAGCTATCAAAAGGGGAATTAAATTTGAAATTTTAGATGAAGCAGAAAACTTTATTTATTTTAATAAAGATAATCATGAAGAATATGTAAAGCAAGCTACAAAAACCTCCCTAGATTCATATGTAACAATGCTTATTATGGAAAACAAGGTTGTAACTAAAAAGGTTTTAGAAAAAAATAATATTGCTGTTCCTAAAGGTCTTAATTATTCAAATGAAAAAACTGCTATAAATGATTTTTATAAATATGATAAGCATCCAATTGTAATTAAACCTAAATCTACAAATTTTGGATTAGGTATCAGTATATTTAAAGAAAATTATACATTTGAAGATTATAAAAAAGCTATTGATTTAGCATTTAAAGAAGATTCTTCTATTTTAATTGAAGAATTCATATCTGGAAAAGAATATAGATTTTTTGTTATTGGAGATGAAGTTGCAGGTATATTACATAGGGTTCCTGCCAATATTACTGGAGATGGAAAATCTAATATTTATAAATTAGTTGAAGAAAAAAATAAAAATCCATTAAGAGGAAAAGGTTATAAAACTCCACTTGAAAAAATTAATTTAGGAGAAGCTGAAGAGTTATTTTTAAAAGGACAAGATAAAACCTTTGATTATATTCCTAAAGATGGAGAAGTGATATATTTAAGAGAAAATTCAAATATTAGTACAGGGGGAGACAGTATTGATTATACAGATGACATTTTAGATATTTATAAGGAAATTGCTGTTTGCGCTGCAAAATCTGCAAATGCTATAATTTGTGGTGTCGATATGATGATTAAAAATTTAAAAAATCCTAATCCTAAGGATAATTATAGTATTATTGAAATTAACTTTAATCCAGCGATTCATATACATTGCTATCCTTTTATTGGTAAAAATAGACATTTAGGAGAAAAAATATTAGATGTTTTAGGATATTAGATATTTAGGAGGTGTCTTTTTATGAAAAAATTATTAAAATTTAGATGGGTTTTTCAATTATTTTTTATTTTCTTAGCTACATTTTCAATGCATAATGGAAATGAAAAATTATTAAAAACTTTTATTATTTTAGGTATGATTGTTTTAATTGGTCCTATCTTCTGTGGATGGATGTGTCCTTTTGGGTCTGTTCAAGACTTTTTATTTAAAATTAATGAAAAAACTTTTAAAAAGAAAATTACAGTTCCTGATTCTTTAGAAAGATTATTAAAATGGTTAAGATATATAATTTATTTTTCATCAGGATATGCCATTATTAAATTAATAGATTCTAGAAAAGCTTTTACCTTTCTTCTTAAAGGAAAACCAGTTTTAACTACTACTCTTATAATAATGGTTATATTCATGATATTATCTTTATTTATTCATCGAATATTTTGTAGATATTTTTGTCCCCTAGGTGCTAAATATGGATTAATTTCTTTGACAAGAATATTCACAATAAAACGTGACATTGATGAATGTATTGATTGTAAATTATGCGACAGAAATTGTCCTATGCAAATAGAAGTATCTAATGATAAAGCTGTAAACTCTCCCCAATGTATTTCTTGCGGAAGATGTATCCTTTCTTGTCCTAAGAAAAAAGCTTTAAAAATTGGAATAAGAGAATTTAAAAAACCTAAAACATATATATTTATGGGAGTAGGAATCTACTTTTTAATAATAACTATTCTTTTTACACTAAGTAAATTTAAATAATTAATATCTCAAATCAAAACTAGAGCATTCTTTCATTTCAAGGATGCTCTTTTTTACTTCTATTACTTTTCCGTAAGGAGATCCTTTTTCTATATATTTTTCAGCACGGATCAATTTATCTTCTTTTATTTGGATTATAACTTCAACATCTCCATTATCTAAATTTTTAACATATCCTTTAGCTCCTAGCTTTTTCAATCTTAACCCAACATAAAATCTATATCCAACTCCTTGTACTCTTCCTTTCACTATATATTTAAAACTTTTCATATTAATCACCTCATTTTTATAAAAAAAAGTAGCAGAAATATTTCTGCTACTTTTGAAATTAATAGTTAATTATTTTAAAGTTACTTTCATTAAAAGATCTCCAACTTTAACGTCACCCTTTGCAACCACTTCTATATTATCTACTATATCCATGCTTGTAATTATTATTGGAGTCTTTGTTGATTTTGCATTTTCTTTAATATATGCTAAATCATATTCTACTAATTTGTCTCCTACAGAAACTTCATCAGCAGTAGCAACTCTTTTTAATCCTTCACTATTTAACTTAACTGTATCAATACCAAAGTGAACAATCATTTCTAATTCGTCTTTAGTTTCAAAACTAACAGCGTGATTTGTATCAAAGATATCAATTTCAGCGTTAACTGGTGCATATATAGCTCCTTCAGTTGGATCTATTGCGCATCCATCTCCTATCATTTTTTGAGCGAAAGCTTCATCAGGTACTTCTTCTAAAGGTATTACCTTTCCGTTAAGTGGTGAAAAAATTTCAACTACATTTTGTTTCTTTTTCCCTTTAAACATATCAAAAAATCCCATATCATTCTCCTTATCCTTAATTTATTTTTATCTTACGTTAACATTATTTCATATTTCTTAAAATAAATCAATAACTTTTTTGACAAAATTTATTATTATTTTTGAGCCTTTTTTTTAAAAGAATTATAATATCCAACTGAAAAATATGTTTTTAGAACATCAAATCAGAAAGTTTCTTATAAATCAATACAGAATCAGGAATATCTTTCATACAAATTCCATTAAACTTTTTACAAGATTTTTTTCCCTTGTGATTAGCTAGTAAGATATTACCAAGCTCAGTCCTATTTTGAAAAATATTCATTTTTAGATTAACTTCTGCTACATCTTTAAAAAAGATTTTTTTAGTTCTCAAATTAAACAAGCCTTTTTTATACTCTATTCTATCTTTATATATGTAGTACTGTGTATTAGAATAGCTACTTTTACAATATAAAAGAGTAACCACAGGGAATAAAATAAAGGTGACTATTCCAATTCCAATGCCTAAATATAAAGGCGCTATTATACTTGTGATTTTATGCGCGACTATTCCTGAAAAAAATCCCAACCATAAACTTATAAAGGCATGAATAGGCAATAATCTCAAAAAAATAATCTTTTTATTAAATTTAGGTTTAATTTTAAAAATAAATTTTTTATTGCTCAGCACATTTTTTCCCTCCTTTTCATTTATTATATATATATTTAATTATATAATGTATTCTTAAAAAAAACAATTGTTTTCCATAAAAAACCTCTTGACAATATGAAAAAAAAGGGGTATCATTTTATTGTTAGCAGACAAGAGCTAAGAGTGCTAAAGAAGAAAAAGGAGGTTTTTATGAATCCAAATATGTTTACTGAAAATTCAGTATTAGCTTTAAATGACGCGAGAGCATTGGCCATGGAATATAAGCAATCAAGTATTCGTCCAGAAATAATTGCTCTAGCATTACTTTTAAATAAGGAAGGTTTGATTCCTAGAATTATAGAAAAAATGGGGTTAAATTTAAACAATATAGTTTTCTCTCTAGAAAATGAAGTTAAATCTTATGCTACAGTAGAGGGAAATAACCAAATAGGACTTGATAATGACAGCAATAAGGTTCTTATGGAAGCAGAAAAAGAAATGAAAAAAATGGAAGACTCTTATATAAGTGTTGAACATATTTTCATAGCTTTATTAAATAATTGCAAAGCTTTAACTAAAGCTGGAATTAAAATAAAAGAGTTTAAAGAAGCTTTAAAAGAAATTAGAGGAAATCAAAAAGTTGATTCTCAAAATCCTGAAGATAAATATGAGGTATTGGAAAAATATGCTAGGGATTTAGTTGAATTAGCAAGAGAAGGAAAAATAGATCCTATTATAGGTAGAGATGGAGAAATAAGAAGAACTATTCAAATTATTTCTAGAAGAACAAAAAATAATCCTATTTTAATAGGAGAACCTGGAGTAGGTAAAACTGCAATTGCAGAGGGACTGGCACAAAGAATACTTAACGGAGATGTTCCTGAAACTCTTAAAAATAAAAAAATATTCTCTCTTGATATGGGAGCTTTAATTGCAGGAGCTAAATTTAGAGGTGAATTTGAAGAAAGATTAAAAGCAGTGTTAAAAGAAGTTGAACAATCTGATGGAAAAATAATTCTGTTTATTGATGAAATTCATACTATAGTTGGAGCAGGTAAAACAGACGGGGCAATGGATGCAGGTAATTTATTAAAACCAATGCTTGCAAGAGGAGAAGTTAGAGTTATTGGTGCTACAACAATTGATGAATATAGAAAATATATTGAAAAAGATCCAGCCCTTGAAAGAAGATTCCAAACAGTATTAATTAATGAACCAACTGTTGAAGATACAATTTCTGTATTAAGAGGACTTAAAGAAAAATATGAGGTTTACCATGGAATTAGAATTAGTGATGGAGCGATAGTTTCTGCTGCTGTTTTAAGTGATAGGTACATCAGTGATAGATTTTTACCTGATAAAGCCATTGATTTAATTGATGAAGCTGCAGCTATGATAAGAACAGAAATTGATTCAATGCCTAGTGAATTAGATGAACTTACAAGAAAATCTATGCAGCTTGAAATTGAAAAGCAAGCTCTAAAGAAAGAAAAAGATGATGCTTCTCAAGAAAGATTAAAAGCTTTAGAAAAAGAATTATCTGAAATTAATTCTAAAAAAGATATTTTAAAATCTCAATGGGATGTTGAAAAACAAGAAGTTGAAAAGGTTAAAACTTTAAAAGCTGATATTGATAAGACAAAACTTGAAATTGAAAAAGCTGAAAGAGACTATGATTTAAATAAATTAGCAGAATTAAAATATGGTAAATTAGCTAATTTACAAAAAGAATTAAAAGAACAACAAGAAATAACAGATAATAAATTTGATCATGCATTATTAAAATTAGAAGTTAATGAAACAGAGGTTGCAGATATAGTTTCTAAATGGACTGGAGTTCCTGTAAATAAATTGATTGAAAGTGAAAAAGAAAAAATATTAGGACTTGAAAATTCTTTAAACAATAGAGTAATCGGTCAAAATGAAGCAGTTAATCTAGTTGCAAATACTATACTTAGAGCAAGAGCTGGATTAAAGGATAAAACAAAACCTATAGGATCTTTTATTTTCTTAGGTCCTACAGGAGTAGGTAAAACATATCTTGCTAAATCTCTAGCTTATAATTTATTTGACGATGAAAATAATATGATAAGAATAGATATGAGTGAATATATGGATAAATTCTCAGTAACTAGATTAATCGGAGCCCCTCCTGGATATGTTGGATATGAAGAAGGTGGACAACTTACTGAAGCTGTTAGAAGAAAACCTTATTCTGTAATTTTATTTGATGAAATTGAAAAAGCTCATCCTGATGTTTTTAATACTTTCCTTCAAATACTAGATGATGGTAGATTAACAGATGGTAAAGGTAAAGTTGTAGATTTTAAAAATACATTAATTATCATGACTTCAAATTTAGGAAGTAACTTTATATTAGAAGATCCTGATTTAAATGAAGAAACTAGAGGAAAAGTTAATCAATTAATGAAGCAATCTTTTAAACCTGAATTCTTAAACAGAGTGGATGATGTAATCTTATTTAAGAGCCTTAACTTTGAATCTATTAGAAGAATTGTTAAAGCTTTACTTAAAGAAACAGAAGAAAAACTAAAAGATAAATATATAAAAATATCATTTAGCGATTCTGTAGTTGATTATCTAGCTAAAAACTCTTATGATCCTCATTATGGAGCAAGACCTTTAGGTAGATTTATACAAAAATCAATTGAAACTAATTTAGCAAAAGAAATCCTTGCAGGAAAAATAAAGGAAAAAGATAATGTATTAGTTGATTTAATAAATAATGAAATTGAATTTAAAATAGCTTAATCACTCCCTGATTAAAATAAAAAAAGAGTTGGAATATATATTTCCAACTCTTTTACTTTATTTAACATTTCCAAAAGAACCTTCTTTTTCCTGTCTAATGGTTAATTCATAATAAGTATTTAATGCTTTTTTATATTTTTCTTCTAATTCATTTGAAATCTTTATTTTTTTATTATCTGATTTTCTTCTAGTTAGATATTTTTTTGTTTCCATATTCTTAACAAAAACATTATCATTATCTATAAGCCCAATAAATCCATGCTCAATTATATAAACAAAATCATTTTTACTTTCCTTTAAAAATAAATTTTTACCCCAAGAAGAATTTATATATTTGCCTCCAAGAATATTCATTAAACTAGGTAATAAATCTACTTGAGATCCTAACTTTTCAAAAGTTCCAGGTTCTATCTGCCCTCCTGGAGTCCATATTAATAAAGGATTTGTAAATTTCTTCCAATCAACTTCAACTTTTTCTCCCCTATGCTCTCCGTGATCAGCTACAAAAACAAATACTGTATTTTGAGCCCATTTTTTATCTTTTACTAAATTTACAAATTTACCTATTGAATAATCAGCAAAGGCAAAAGCATTATACCTTTCATAATTCTTATATTCTTTTTCTGTATATTTTTTAAATTCTTCAGGAATATCAAAAGGTGCATGGTTACTCAATGTAAAAATTTCACAGAAAAAAGGTTCCTTTAATTTACTTAAATAATCATCTGTAAAAGTTAAAACTTTATCATCTGGAACTCCCCATTTAATACTTCTATCTTTTAAAGGAAAATCATCCCTAGAAACTAAATTATCTATTCCATTTAAAGTTAAGAATCCTTTCATATTATCAAATTCTATATCTCCACCATAAATAAAATTAGTATTATAACCTCTTTTCTTTAAAATTGAACTTAATGATACAAAGGGCTTTTGAGCAATGGATTTTTTTAAAATAGATTTTCCATATTGAGAAGGAAAACCTGTTAACACGCTTAACATACCACGATTAGATCTATTCCCATTTGAATAAAAATTGTTAAAAATTAAACCTTTAGAAGCTAATTTATTATATTCAGGAGTTATATCTGGATTTCCTCCAATAGCTCCAACTGTATCTCCCATAAAACTTTCCATTAAAACAATAACTACATTATATTCTTTTTCTTCTTTTTTTGTATCAGTTTCTCTTAGTACTATATTCTTATCAGATATAAACTTATCTTGAGAAGTTCCTATATAGCCTCTTATGTTATTTTTAATCTCTTCTTTAGAATAAATAAAATTAATATCTTTGGCCGATTTATTTTTTTCTTTTCTATCTATATCTATACTTTTAAACAAAGTAAAAACTCCATTTAAGGCTGTTTGATTAGCAAAATAATTTTCACTAAAATATGCTCTCCCCCAATTTAATGTTCCTTGAGAAAATCCACCCCTTGCTCCAAAAATACAAAATATTACAACCGTTAAACATAAAACTATTTCTAAAATAAAATCTATAATTCTTTTAGTAAAAGAAACTTTAAAATTAAAATGATATTTATTTTTAAGCTCTTTTTCATCTATTTCTAATGTTCTAAAAAGTTTAAAACTAATAATTAAATAAATTATTTCTACTAAAATAAACATGATAAATAAAACAATAGATAATCTATCTGCCAAAACAGTTAATATTATTTCATTTGGATTACTTGCATAATCTAATATAGTTGACGTTAAATGAGAATTAAACTGTTTAAAATATCTTATATCTGCAAACATTATTCCAAATATCAATGTAGACATTATTACTTTATAAATTTTTAAAAAAACTTTCCCAAATATTCCTAGATATATTGACTTAAAGAATCTAAACAAAATAAAACATAATATAAATCCTATTAAATAATAACTAGTTATAGAAGTATCAAAAACTAAACCATGTAAAAAACTTCTTAGCATCAAGTTAAAATTTATATTTTTAACTCCTTCTAAATTAACAAATGAAAACAATCCCCTTATTCCTGTCATAATTAACATAACCGTTAAATACTCTTTAATAAAATAAAACAAAATCTTTAACTTTTTCATAATCAAAACAACTCCTAAAAAATTAAAAAGAGGGAATTTAGACCCTCTTTTAATATTAAATTTAAACACTATATATTTTAGCATTTTTTTATTTGTTTTTCATTATTTTTTTCTTAATTTTTTCTTAATTTTTAATATTTTTCAATTCTAACTTTTTTATAATTTTCTAACATCTTACATTCAAAAGTATCTTTTTTCCTTTCTTCTAAAGCTCTTTGATAATCTTCATCATATTTTTTTACTATTTTTCTTAATATAGCCTTTCTCTTGTTTGTTGTCATTCCCATAGATATTCATCCCCTTTAATATCATTTTTTATTTGTTAAATTAAATAACATTAACCCACTTAAAATAATAGTTCCTCCTATATATGTAGCTGCAGAAGGATATTCATTAACAAGTATACAACCCATTATACCAGATAATAACGGAGTTACAAACATAAAATTTGTAACTTCACTAGTTACTTTAGCAACAGACAAGGCTCTACTCCACCAAATATAAGCAATAGCACTTGGAAATATTCCAAGATAAGCTATTATCCACCAAGCTTTTATTGGAGCTTTCATAATTTGAGCGGTTGATTCAGGAACAAAAATAGAAAGCAAAATTGTTCCTCCTATAATACTATAAGTTGTAGATTGAAAAGCAGTATAAGTCTTAGTATATTCTCTTTGAGTAATATTATAAATTGCTAGAACAACAGCCGCACCTATCATCCATAAAACTCCAATATTCAAAGAAAATTCTCCGTCCCAAAGAGTTAAAAATAATATTCCAACAAATTCCATGGCAATGGCTATCCAACCATATACATTAATTTTTTCTTTTAATAATAAATTTGACATTAAAGCAGTTAGTATTGGAGCTATAGCTATAATAATGCTGCTTGTTGCCGAAGTTAAGTAAATTGATCCTGTATTGAAAGTTATCATATACATAAAAAATCCCATTCCACCTGAAAATAAAAATTTGGGTATATCTCTTGTTCTAGGAAGTCCTATTTTCTTTATATATCCTATTAAAAGCAAACAAATAGTTGCTGCTAAATATCTTACAAGTCCCAAAGTTTGTGGGGTAAAATAGGAAAGAGCTATTTTTGTAACTGGAAAAGCTGAAGCCCATAAAAAAATAGTTCCAAAAGCAAAACACTTGCTCTCATTATTTTTAATAAAGTTATTCATTGTAATCTATCTCCCCCCTAATACATTTAAATATTTATTTTTGAAAATAAATGTATCTTATATATATAATTATACCTAAATTACTACATAAAAACAACCTAAAAAAAGTAAAAAAATCAAATTAAAGATTTTAAAAAATTTGTTTCTATTGCTTTTTTACAGTTTTTAAGTTATAATTTTTGGTAGATTAAAATTAATCATAAATAGTTTTGTAAGGAGTTTTAATGAAAGTAAATGAAGAAAAAATAAACTTACTTATAGATGATATTTTCAGAAATAAGAAATTAGTAAAATGCATTTTTTCTAATATGAAAGGAAATTATCCCTATACTAAAGTTAATATAAAACCTATTTTAATAAAAAATGAATTTTTTTATCAGTTTGAAGAATTTCAAAATAACAAAGCTTATCATTCAAATTTAAATATTGAAGATACATTAGATAAGCTTCCTTTATTAATTGAAAACTTTAAACAATATATGATATTCACAAAGGAACAAGATATTCAAGTTTTAAAAAATAAGAAAGGTTTTAAAATTAAAGAAACAAAAAATATAAAAGGAGAAGTTTCTTTAGAACACAATAAGAATAAAAATTATATTTTAAAAGAAGGAGCCCCAATCCCATTCTTGGTTAAGCTTGGAGTTATGGGTGAAAATGGAAAAGTATTTAAAAAAAGTTATGATAAGTTCAAACAAATAAATAAATATTTACAATTTATAGATGAAACAATTTGTGAGATGCAATCTAAAAAACTAATAACTGATTCCATTAAAGCAATAGATTTTGGATGTGGAAAATCATACTTAACTTTTGCATTACATTATTATTTCCAAATAAAAGATAATTTAGATTTTAAAATTATAGGTCTAGATTTAAAGGAAGATGTTATAGAAGAATGTAATAATATAGCAAAAGAACTTGATTTAAAAAACATAGAATTTTTAACAGGAGATATTAAAGATTTTGACAAACTAAATGATGTTGATCTTATCTTTTCTCTTCATGCTTGTAATAATGCAACAGATTATTCTTTATTAAAAGCAATGGAACTTAATGCTAAAGCAATTTTAGCTGTCCCTTGTTGCCAGCATGAATTTAATGAAAAAATTTCATCTAATAAGAATAGTTCTTTTCATGAAAATGAATCTTTAATTGGAAAGCATGGAATATTACTTGAAAAATTTTCTTCTATTGCAACTGATGCTTTTAGAGCACAAGCTTTAGAATTATGTGGGTTCAAAACTCAAGTTATAGAATTTATAGATTTAGTTAATACTCCTAAGAATGTACTTATTCGTGGAATCAGAGAAAAAACTACTAAGGATTCTCTTGATAAAAAACTAAAGGAATATAATACTTTTAAAAATTTCTTAGGAATAGAGCCTATTTTAGATACACTACTTAAACCATATTTTTTAACTAAGGAGAACAAATGAAAAGAATTAAAGAAGTTATAATAGTAGAAGGAAGAGATGATATTACTGCTGTAAAAAGAGCTGTCGATGCTGAACTTATTCCAGTTCATGGATATTCAGTAAAGAAAAATTTAGATAAAATACAAAAAGCTTACGATAATAATGGTATAATTATATTAACAGATCCAGATTTTGCTGGAGTTCAAATTAGAAGAATTATTACTGAACGTTTTCCTGAAGCAAAACAAGCATATATAAATAGATATGAAGGAATTAAAAATGGAAATATTGGAGTTGAGAACGCTTCTCCTGAATCTATTATAAAAGCTTTAGAAAAAGCAAAATACGAAACATTAGAATCTGAAAAAGTTTTTACAGTTGATGATTTATTAGAGTATCACTTAACAGGTTTTTCAAACTCTAAATTATTAAGAGAAAAACTTGGAGAAAAATTAGGTATAGGATATTCTAATGGAAAACAACTTCTTGTTAAATTAAATCACTATGGAATTTCAATGGAAGAATTTGAAAATGCCATGGATGAAATAATTAAAAGCTTATAATTAAATATTTACTTCTAAGGTCCTTCAGCAAAATGTTGAAGGATTTTTTTCACCTAAGGAGGGGATGATAATGGATGTTTTAGAAGAAATGAAAACTTATTATTACACTGGGGAAACAAAGGATATTTCATTTAGAATCAATCAATTATTAAAATTAAAAGAAGTTATATTAAACAATGAAGATAATATTATAAAGGCTTTAAATTTAGATTTAAGAAGACCCGCCTTTGAAAGTTATATATCTGAAATTGGAGTTATCTTAAATAGTATAACTTACACTATTAATAATTTAAAAAAATGGAGTAAATTAAAAAAAGTTAGAACTCCAATGACTCAATTTAGAGCTAGTAGTTATATTCAACCAGAACCTTATGGAGTTGTTTTAATAATTTCTCCGTTTAATTTTCCTTTTAATTTATGCATAGAACCTTTGATTGGAGCTATTGCAGCAGGAAATTGCGCTGTAATAAAACCTTCTGAAGAAACTCCAAATGTTTCTAAAGTTATTGAAAAAATGTTTTGTGAAAATTTTCAAAAAGAATATATACAGGTTATACAAGGAGGAAAAGAAGTTATTAGTGAACTAATTCATAGTTCTTTTGATTATATTTTCTTTACTGGAAGTGTTCCTGTGGGAAAAATAGTTATGAAAGCTGCTAGTGAAAAACTAACTCCTTTAACTTTAGAGCTTGGAGGAAAAAGCCCTTGTATAATAGACAAAGATGCAAATTTAAAAATAGCTGCTGAAAGAGTTGCCTGGGGAAAATTCTTCAATGCTGGACAAATCTGTATTGCTCCAGATTATTTATTAGTTCATGAAGCTGTTCAACATGATTTTATTCAAGAATTAAAAGATATTATCAAAAGATTTTATGGTGATAATATCCATGAATCTCCTGACTTTTCAAGAATTATAAATAAGAAACATACAGAAAGATTAATTGAAATTTTAAAAGAAGATGAAGATAAAATTGTCTACGGAGGAAATTATATTTTAGAAGAAAAATATATTGAGCCAACTATATTAGACAATGTTTCTTGGGAAGATAAATGTATGGAAGATGAAATTTTTGGGCCAATACTACCAATAATTCCTTTCACTGATATTGATAAAATTATAAGTATAATAAATTCTAAACCAAAACCTTTAGCTTTATATATCTTCACAGAAAATTCATATCTTCAAAATAGAATTATAGATAGAACTAGTTCTGGAGGAGTTTGTATAAATGATGTTATCAATCATTATAGCAATCATCATTTACCATTTGGTGGAGTGGGAAGTTCTGGTATTGGAAGCTATCACGGAGAAGATAGTTTTAAAACTTTTTCTCATATGAAGGGAATTCTTAGTAAATCTACAAAAATAAGTAATACTTTAATATTCCCTCCTTATAATCTAAAGAAACTTCATGCTATTAAAAAAGTATTAAAATAAAATATAATATAATAAAGGACTAGCTGTATAATTAATACACTAGTCCTTTAATATTTAAATTAGAATACTTCCATCTTCTTTCAAATAAATTTCTTTTGGTGGAAGTTGTGATGAAAATTGAAAAGGTGTTAGTACTGCTGCGTAACATCCAGCATTTGTCATTACTACTAGATCTCCTATTTTTATTTTTGGTAACTCTATATCTTTAGCTACTAAATCTGTAGAAGTGCATAGATTTCCATATATGTTAACTTTTTCTAATTCTTTTTCATCAGTTAATACAATATACTGGAAGGCTCCTTTTTTAGTAAATAAAGGCTCATTCATTTTTGGCTCATCTGAATAAAATTTAACAAACTCTATTATTGATGGTCTTATAAATCCATTAAAAGTATTTTTTAATATAACAAACTTTTTTCCTCTTGAAACTTTTGTATCCATTACTTTTGTAACATACACTCCACTAAGTCCACATAAATAACGACCAGTTTCTATATAAATTTGAACATCTTTAATTTCTTCTTTAAATTCTTTACATAAAGAATTTAATTCTTTTCCTAAACTTTCCACATCAACAGGTTTATCTTCTAAAGAAAAAGGAATTCCTATTCCAGATCCTAAATTAACAAATTTTAGTTTTAAGTTTAATCCTTCTTTAACTTTCTTTGTTAAATCAAACATATTTTTATAATAATTTTTTAATATTTCTGTATCCAATTCTTGACTGCTAGAATGAACATGTATTCCTATTATTTTTATATTTTTAAAAGAATTTAATAATTCTAAATTTCCCATTAATATTTCTTCATCTATTCCAAATTTAGTAGGAACTCCTAAGTCACTATAATGAGTAAAATTTGGATTAATTCTAATCCCAATCTCCATTATTTTATTTTTTTGTTTTCCTAGTTCATCCAATAGTTTAATTTCATTAATGCTATCTGCAGTAAATATACATTTATCAAAAGCTATTTCAATATCTTTAATTGATTTTCCTGGAGCTGAATAAATTATTTCTTCTTTGTTTACATTATTATCAAAAGCTTTTAAAACTTCATTGCTACTAGCTGCATCTGCTCCTATTCCTTGAGCAAATATTGTTTTTAGCATTTCAGGATGGTGATTTGATTTTACTGAATATAAAAACTTAACATTTGGAAAACTTTTCTTTAATCTAGCTATATTTTCCAAAATAATTTTCTCATCATAAAGATAAAAACTATCATACTTTTTTCCTTGTTCTAATACCACTTCTCTGTTAAACATAAAACATCTCCTTTTCCTTTTATTTTGTATATTACTTTAATTGCAATTAACTTCTTCTACGGGAATTTGAATTTCTGTTATATATTCATCTTCGTTTTCTGTTATATGAACCTCTATATGATATATCTCTAAAATTTCACCAATAACTTTATAATTATTTTCAAGAATATAATCCTTTAAAATTTTATAGTACTTAGGGCTATTTTCATAACTACCTTTAAAAATTAAACTTAAATAATATCCTTCATCTAATTTTTCTCCCTTTTCCTCATTTATAATAAATGTTCCTGAAAATGTTTGGTATTCTTTTTTATAAAAATTATCTTTAGATATAAAAGCACCAACCTCATTATTAGTTAATAATATATCATCTTTATATGTTGTTTTTTTATTTAATATTTTTATCTCAAAATCTATCTCCCAGTCTTTTTTTAAAATTCCTTTAGATTTTAAAATCTTTCTTTCAGGAATATATTTTAATACTGGTTTTTCAAAGTCTTTAAATCCTTTGAAAAAATTTATATTTTCAATTTTATTATTAATTTCTTCTCTTAATTCCTCTAATTTATTTATTTTTTCAGAGATAACATTTAATTGAAATTCAAGCATTTCTTCAGCATTCTTAGTATTTCTTTCATATAAAAATGCTTTTATATCCTCTAAACCTACCCCTAAATTTCTTAAATTACGAATACTATTTAATTTCCAAATCTGTTTCTTAGAATAATATCTATATCCATTTTCTCCTATAAAATCCGGTTTCACAAGGCCAATTTTATTATAATATCTTAATATGTCACTGCTTACTCCATATAATTTGCTGATTTCTCCTATTTTATAAAATTTCTTTTTTTGAGAATTCATAAATATCCCTCCATGTAACCATTTATAATATTATAACATAAATATAAAAAACTATTGATTTAAATTTCCAAAAATGTTATTTCTTTATCTCTAAAAATAAAAATAATATATCGATGTTTTATCGGACTATATAAATATATGGAAATTATTATTATAAAAGAGTACAATATTAATATAATTTATCTATTATTTTAGGAGGTTTCTCATGGAAAATAATAAAGAGTTTTTACCTTTATTTATCAGTTTAGAAAATAAAAAGGTTCTTGTACTTGGAGCTGGAAGAATAGCTTTTAGAAAAGTATCCACAGTTGCTCCCTATAAAGCTAATATAAAAATTCTTACAACTAAAGTTGTGGATCCTAGATTCAGCGATTTAATTCTTGAAAACAATTTAATTAAATTAAGTATTGGAGAATTTGATAAAAAGTTTATAAAAAAAGAATGCCTTGATAGTTTCCTTGTTATTCTTGCCACTGATAATGAAAAATTAAATGAAGAACTAGCTAGTTATTGTGATAAAAACAACGTTCTAGTGAATAATATTACATCAAAAACTGAAATGAATACAAGATTTCCTAGTATCTTAAAACAAGGGGATTACACTATTGGAATCTCTGCAAATGGAGATCCTAAAAAATCTAAAGCCTTAAAAAATAAGCTTTCTTCTCTTGACCTTGGAACTATTCTATAGTTTATAATATCCTCAGGAGAGTGATATTATGAAACTTGATTTAGGCAAAGATAGCCTCACCAAGATTATTTTTAAGTACGGTTATCCTTCAGTGATAACCATGTGGATTTTTTCTTTATATACAATTGTTGATGGAACATTTATTGGAAGATATTTAGGAGCTAAAGAAATAGCTGCTGTAAATATTGTAATGCCATATGTTAACCTGTCCTTTGCTTTAGGAATTATGATTGCAATAGGTAGTTCAACAATAATTGCCATTAATTTGGGCGAAGGAAATAAAGAAAAAGCAAACAAAATTTATAGTTTATCCCTAGAGTTACTATTTCTATTTGGATCCTTACTAGGAATCCTAGGAATACTTTTCCCTAAAAAAATAGTTGCATTCCTTGGAGCTAATGACATTATCTTAAATGATGCTGCTACTTACTTATTTTATTTATCTTTTTTCACACTTTTTTATTTATTATCTTATGGTTTTGAAGTTTTTGTTAGAATAGAAGGATGTCCTTCATATTCTATGATTTGTTTATGTATAGGTGCTGCTTTAAATATTATTTTAGATTATTATTTTATATTACATTTAAATTTAGGAATACAGGGAGCTGCCTTAGCTACTGGAATTGCACAATTTGGAACTGCCCTATCTTTATTTATGTATCTTGTATTTAAATCTAAAAAATTAAAGTTTTCCCCTATAAAACTAAGCTTTATAAATTCTATAACTATTTGTTATAAAGGTTTATCTGAATTTGTAACTGAAATTGCTACTGGAATAGTTATTATGGCATTCAATATTGTTATTATGAGAATCATGGGAGAAAAGGGAGTATCTGCATTTGGAATAATTGGATATATCTCAACCCTTGTTACAATGACTATGATTGGTTTTTCTCAAGGAATACAACCAGTTATAAGTTATAACTATGGAGCTTTAAATTTTAAAAGAATAAAAAATATATTAAAAATAGAACTAGTTACTGTTCTTATATTAGGAGCTTTATTTTATATATTTATAAATACATATGTAGGAAATATAATTTCTATATTTATAACTGATGATAAAACTATTTATAATATTACTAAAAAAGCCATTAATATCTATAGTTTTACTTATTTGCTAGTGGGAATAAATATAATTATCTCAGCTTTCTTTACAGCTATTGAAAATTCATTTGTTTCAAGTATTTTAAGTACTATTAGAGGTTTTATTATAATAAATCTCTTACTCTATACTTTCCCTTCATTTTTTCATGAATCAGGGATATGGCTATCAGCCCCAACAAATGAATTTTTAACCTTAATAATTTCAATTTCAATATTCATAAATATTGGACTTAAAAGCATAAATAAAAAATATATTTAAATACTAGGTGGATTCTTATTTGAATCCACCTTTGACTTTATTGTCTCTTTGTGACATAATAGTCCTAAATTTTATTAAAGGAGAGTTTTACAAATGCCTATACTTTATTACTTGTCGTTCATCAGTTTACTTACTTTACTTGGAATATTTATTAAATCTAAGTCTCACTTTTTAAATAAATTTTTTATCCCTTCCTCGATTATTGGAGGATTAATTGGATTGATTTTAGGACCAGAAATTTTAGGAAGATTTTATGAAATTGTACCTTTTGAATGGTATCATAATATAAAATCCATTCCCAGTGTTCTTATTATACCTTTAACAGCTTCTATCCCAATTGGTTTAAAGCTAAAAGGATCTAAGAAAAATAATAATTCTAGC
Organism: Fusobacterium sp. JB019; assembly: GCA_030673965.1. NCBI lineage: Bacteria > Fusobacteriati > Fusobacteriota > Fusobacteriia > Fusobacteriales > Fusobacteriaceae > Fusobacterium > Fusobacterium sp. JB019. Next base: position 295,977 of record JAUTCN010000002.1, read on the forward strand.
ATTAATATGACTTTGATATTATTTATGGTTACCTTTCTTCAACTTTTAGTAGGTTTTCTAGTTAATCATTTTTATACTATTTTTAATCCAAGTGCAATATATGAATCATTTGGATCTGAACTTAATGCCGGATTTGCTGGAGGTCACGGAATAGCAGGGATTATGGGACTTATTTTAAAAGATTTACATTTAAAGTACTGGAATCTTGCTCAAGGAGTAGCTGCTTCAATGGCCACTTTTGGACTTGTTTTTGGAATTTTATTTGGAATAGTATTAATAAATATTGAAAAAAGAAGAGTAAAAGTTTATTCTAAAAATGAAATAGAAATAATTAATGGAAATATCAGTGAAAAAGAAGAAACTTATAAAAGCTCTAACCAAAACAAAAATTTAAGATCTAATAAATTAGTGGTTTATTTTGCTCTTGTTTTCTTTGCATGTGGGGTTGCCTTTGTTCTTTCTAATCTCTTTAGAAAATACGATATTTTTATATTATCTAATATTTCCTCTTGGTCTTTAGCTATGATTATAATGTTTGTTCTTTGGAAATACGTTAAAAACTATAGTATTTCTGAAGGAGTTGATTTAGAATTAAGAAATATGGTCTCTGGATTATTAATTGAATATGCAGTAGTTTCAGCTGTTGCAACCTTACCTCTAAGAGCTGTTTTCACATATATTACTCCTATATTAATCACTGCAACTCTTGGGATATTTTCAACTTGGTTTTTCATTAATATACTTTGTAAAAGATATTTTAAAGATAATTTTAGGTTTCAAAGAAGTATCACCATGTTTGGAACTTCAACTGGAATATTTATAACTGGTTTATTACTTCTTAGAGTTTGTGATCCTGAGCTTAAGACTCCTGTTTTAAAAGATTATTCCTTAGGTTTTTCTATTGTGGCAATACTAGGACCTATATTTAATTTAATATTTTATTCTACTAAATTAAGAGTAGAATATAATTCAATAGCCCCTATCTTACTTTTGATATTTATGATAATCCTAGGATTTTCAATACTTGAATACTTTAATCACAATAAAATAAAAAATTAATGAAAGAACTATTGACAGAGAAGCACTATATATTGTATAATTCAGTTGTTAGTACAAAAGAATAATTTAAAAATGTAAAACTTCAGGGCAGGGTGAAATTCCCGATCGGCGGTAAAGTCCGCAAGTGATTTATCACAGACTTGGTTAAATTCCAAGACCGACAGTTAAAGTCTGGATGGAAGAAGATTACAATATATGCTTTTTTTCGTGATTAAAATTATTGAAATTATATTTTGATTGTTTTTAGTTCGAGAAAAATTAGTAATTGTAACCAAACCTGAAATTTTGTTTCAGGTTTTTTTTATGTCCCTGCAAGCTTAAAAAAATAATTTTAGGAGGCAGAAATGAAAGTATTAGAAGGAAATTTTAGTGGTAAAGGTTTAAAAGTAGGAATCGTAGCAGGAAGATTTAATGAGTTTATAACTTCAAAATTAATAGGTGGAGCAGAAGATGCTTTAAGAAGACATGAAGTTAATGCTGATGACATCACTTTAGCATGGGTTCCAGGAGCTTTTGAAATTCCTTTAGCTGTTAAAAAAATGGTTGAATCTAAAAAATATGATGCAGTTATCGCATTAGGTGCTGTAATAAAAGGAGCTACTCCACATTTTGATTATGTATGTTCTGAAGTTTCAAAGGGATGTGCTACTATAGGTCTTGAAAGTGGAATGCCTGTAATGTTTGGTGTCTTAACAACTAACAGCATTGAAGAAGCAATTGAAAGAGCTGGAACAAAAGCTGGAAATAAAGGATTCGACGTTGCTAATGGTGCTATAGAAATGTGTAACTTACTAAAGGAGATGTAATATCATGGACCAAAAGTACATGAATTTAGCCCTTAAACTTGCATTAAAAGGAGAAGGTCATGTTAATCCAAATCCACTGGTTGGGGCTGTTGTAGTAAAAAATGACAAAATTATTGGTGAAGGCTATCATAAGTTTTTTGGTGGTCCCCACGCTGAGGTTTATGCTCTTAATCAAGCAGGAGAAAATGCAAAGGATGCTACTATTTATGTAACTTTAGAGCCTTGTTCTCATCAAGGTAAAACTCCCCCTTGTGCTGAAAAAATAAAGAAAATGGGAATTAAAAAATGCGTTATTGCAACTTTAGACCCAAACCCTTTAGTTTCAGGAAGGGGAAAGAAAATACTAGAAGATGCTGGTATTGAAGTTGTTGTTGGAATATTAGAAGAAGAAGCTAAAAACTTAAATAAAGTTTTTATGAAATATATTCAAAGCAAAAAACCATATTTGTTCTTAAAATGCGCTATTACCTTAGATGGAAAGATAGCAACTAATTCAAAGGATTCAAAATGGATTACTAATGAATTAGCTAGAGAAAAAGTTCAAAGATTAAGAAATAAATATGCTGGAATTATGGTTGGAATAAATACTCTTCTTAATGATAATCCTAGATTAACAGCTAGAGTTGAAAATGGTAATGATCCATATAGGATAGTTATTGATCCTCATTTGAAAACTCCTCTTAATTGTAATTTTGTAAATATGAAAGATGAAAAAAGCATAATTGTTACATCAAAACATAATATAATTGATTATAAAAAAATAGAGTTATTTGATCAAATAAGATCCTTAACTAAACCTAATTCTTTTGAAGAAATTGATAATATAAAAAGATTAGAAAAAAATTCTAACCTATGTAAATTGTTAGAAAATTTTGATGATATAAATCAAACTGAAGCTTTTAAAACTATTAAAAAACTAAACATCCTAGAAAATTTAAAAAGTTTAAACAAATATGAATTATCTAAACTTTTAGATGAAGAAAAATATTATAGACTTCAAATTCTTAGGGAAATAGATGCTTTAGAAAAAAAATTAGATTTTGATAATTTAAAGAAAATATATGCAAAAACTGAAGCCCTAAATAAAAAAAATATTAAATTTATTTATTTAGACGGCTATGATTTTACTGTGGATGAAATTTTAGATGAGATTGGGAAATTAAATATTGATTCTGTCTTACTTGAAGGAGGATCTTTCCTTATTTCAAAAGCTTTCTCAGAAAATAGAATTGACGGTGGAGAAATCTTCATCGCTCCTAAAATACTTGGAGGAGGACTTCCATTTATAGACGGCTTTAATTTCAATACTGTAAAAGAAGGTTTTCATCTTGAAAATGTTAAATTCAATGTTTTCAATGATAATATTTCTATAGAATTTAATCAAAATAAATAAGAGAGGTGAGTAAGATTTTTACTGGATTAGTTGAAGAAATGGGTGAAGTTATTTCCATTAAAAGTGGTGATAAATCTGTACAAGTTAAGATTAAATGTACTAAAGTTTTAGAAAATGCCAAATTAGGAGATAGTATTGCAACTAATGGTACTTGCCTTACTGCAGTTGAAATTGGTTCTAACTATTTTGTTGCTGATTGTATGCATGAAACTGTTAAAAGAACTAATTTAAAGAGACTGAAAGCTGGTAGTATAGTAAATCTTGAAAAATCAATTTCTCTTGCTACTCCTCTTGGAGGACATTTAGTAACTGGAGATGTTGATTGCGAAGGAAGAATAAAATCTATAACAAAAGACGGAATAGCCAAAATATACGTTATAGAAATAGAACATAGATTTATGAAATACGTTGTTGAAAAAGGAAGAGTTAGTTTGGACGGAGCTAGTCTTTCTGTTGTAGGATTTGAAGGGGACACATTATCTGTATCTCTTATCCCACACACTCAGGAAATGATTACACTTGGACGTAAAAAAGTTGGAGACTATATAAATATAGAAACTGATTTAATTGGAAAATATATAGAAAGATTTTTAACTTTTCAAACTGAAGAAAAGGAAGATAAAAAATCAAAATTAACTAAAGAATTCTTAGCATCAAATGGATTCTTTTAAAAATCGGAGGAAATAATAATGTTAAATACAATAGAAGAAGCTTTAGAAGACTTAAGACAAGGAAAAAATATATTAGTTATAGATGATGAAGATAG